>NZ_JAYLLN010000015.1:0-72710 GCF_037126265.1 Sphingobacterium tenebrionis | reverse complement strand
GCAGCTTTGATTTTTGGACCTAAGGCCGTTTTCACAAATGCCTGTTGTTCTGGCCAGAACATCAACAAGGAAGCGGAGTTGCCCGCATTCAATGGCTCATTTTGAGGCGTAATGGAATAGATATTGATCCCTTGAGCGGCCATCGCCTGAATCCATTTTACGAAGTAGGTGGCATAATCCTGGTAATATTTAGGATTTAAGTGCCCACCGGTCCAAGACTCATGCGGTTTAAGATCGGTCAAGTTGTTCACCTTCATCCAAGTTGGCGGCGTCCAAGGCGAACCCATGATCTTAATATCTGGATTGATCGCTAAAATCTCCTTTAAAACCGGAATTACATATTTCAATTCCTCTTCTTGAAGGGCAAAGTTTTCGATTCCTGGTTTATCTGCCAAGGTATATTCACTCAAAGAGAAATCGGAACAGCCGATAGCTATACGGATATAGCTCTGGCCCATCCCTTCGGTCGGAGAAAAGGTTTCCTTCAAAAACTTAGCACGATCTGTTTCACTCATCTTCAGCAGGTTGTAAGCTGTTGAACCGGTAATTGCAGAACCGAAACCATCCATGGTCTGAAAAGTCTTAGACTCGTCGATCTTGATGGTTTTTGGCGACATGCTTGCCGTTTTATTGAAATTAACAAAAGTTCGCTCGAAATCCTGGCTCATGGAGGAGGTCGTTGTATAGATCTTTACATCGCCAGAAGTTGGATTGGTCGGCTTGATCGGATCGCCACCGTTAAAGTTGTCATTTCCACAGGCAATCATTCCTGTGGTCAGGACGCTAACAGCTAAAATATATTTCTTGAAATTCATCATGTTCTAAATTAATAACCTAAGTTTTGTTTGATATTTGGGTTTTGATCGATGATCGCCTGTGGAATTGGAAGTCTATACGAATTCTCACTAAACTGATAAACTTGTGCTTTTCTTCCCGAATCCTTGGCAAAAACGGCATTCATCACAGCTTCTACCTTATTGTTTCGCACTAAATCGAACCATCTTTGGCCTTCAAATGCCAATTCCAATCTTCTTTCTTTCATTAAAGCATCCAACATGGCATCCTTGCTCGCTTTGGTCGCGCTGCTTAGGCGAGGTAGTTTTACACGCGTACGAACTTTATCGATGATGTCTGCAGCAGCAGCTAGGTTTGGTCCATCCTTCTGGATCAATGCTTCTGCTTTCAGCAACAATAAATCCGCATATCTGAATTTAATGATATTGCTATATGCTGAACGGGTTTTATACATAAAAGGATAGTTATTGGATGGATAGTAATTACTCCATTTGGCTTCGTAATAAACGATCGATTCGGTATAACGGATCTGATCTGCCTCATTGGTAAAAGCTTTGATCAGGTCACGTGATGGGGTTACCCATTTTGCCCAGTCAAAAGCATTGTTATAATTGGAAAGATCCCTTCCGAACATCCAAGTTACCCAGTTACCATTTCCTACAAAGAATTGAGCTTCCAGAATACTTTCTTTTGAATTTCTTTTCTTTGCATCTGCGGTTCCTTCCACCACACCAAACAGATCGGTAAAATCAGCTTCCAGGTCAAAACCATCCGCAGCTAATTCATCTGCATATTGGATGACTTTGTTATAGTCGCGCAAAGGTTTTTCGGCATATACTTTCGCCAATAACGCTTTCGCTACTGATTTACTGAATCTTGTTTTATTGGCATTATCATTTGCAGGTGCATCCACCAACGCTTCTAACAAATCTTTTTCAATCTGTTGATAAGCTTCTTTCTCTGTTTTTTGCTCAGGGAAATAGTCTTTGTAAACATCCTTGATGGTCTCAGAGGTAATATCACCCGCGATGGTAGTTACCACCGGAATATCACCGAACAAACGAACCATATCGAACATCACCATACCACGGAATATTTTTGCCTCTGCTTTCATTCTTCTACGAATAGCTTCCGTAAGCGTATTGTCCTGTACAGAATCGATATATTGGATCAGGATATTTGCCCTTGCAATATCTTCCATGTACCTTTTCCAATCGCGTTCAACTACCGAGTTGGATCCTTCGATCGAATTGTTTTCAAAAGGTACCACCTCTGCTCCGGTAGTTCCGGCATAGGCATTATCCGAATGGGATTCGGCGATCAATAAAACATCCAGATACCAATGTTCTTGACGGTCGCGCATTTGGTTATAGATGGTCAGCATATGGGCTTCCACTGCTGCTCTATCCTTGAATACCACCTTTTCGCCTGTCTCAGAAACACCTTCGGTCACTTCCGAAAAAGTATCGATAGGATCTTTATCTAAAGAACAACTACCCAACAATACGACGATTGCCAGTGCTGCTAATTGATATATTAAATTTCTTTTCATTGCTTTCAATTTTTATTACCTAAAACTCCAAGTTCAGACCCACCACAAATGATTTGCTCTGTGGATATGTTCCCCAATCAACACCTTGTACCACCCCACTATTTCCATATTGGTTCACCTCAGGATCTAAACCTGTGTATTTTGTGAAAGTGAATAGATTAGAAGCAGAAACAAATGGCTGTAATCTGTTAATTCCGATGCGATTCAACACCTCTCCTTTGATATTATAGGATAAGGATACATTCTTAACCCTTAAATAGCTACCATCCTCGATAAAGTAGGTAGAGTTCAACATATTATATCCTGCTTTAGGCACTTCAGTGATCTGCCCAGGTACTCTCCAACGTTGCAATACACGAGTAGATTGATTCTTTCCATCATACATCCCTTCAGTTTCCATACGGGAAGCATTGAAAATATCATTCCCTTGTGAACCTTGTAGGAAGATGCTCAGGTTGAACCCTTTATAGCCAAAATTATTGGTCAAACCGAAGGTAAAGTTTGGATTCGGATCTCCGATAAACGTACGGTCAGAAGATGAAATCCTGCCATCGCCATTGATATCCTGATAAATCATATCTCCAGTCTCTGGATTTACGCCTTGGCTAATGTAGCCAAAGAAACTTCCCATTGGTCTTCCAGGCATGTTGCGAACCACATAATCGTTCACTACTTCTACTGTTCTCGCCGCTGGATAGATCTGTTGTAGATCCAAGCTAACCAATTTGTTTTTATTGAAGGAAATATTGAAAGCGGTATTCCATTTGAATTCACCAACCAGGTTTTCGCTAAGGATATTCGCCTCAAAACCTTTATTGCTCATTTCTCCCTCATTACGCACGATGTTATTTGCTGTCTGTCCTTCAGGAAGAGTAACATACATCAACATATCGTTGGTAGTTTTGTTGTAATAATCCAAATTCACAGTCAAGCGTTGGTTGAATCCTGTAAAGTCTAAACCTACATTGACTTGTTTGGTATTCTCCCAGTGAAGATCTGGCGTACGAAGGTTTGCACGCGTGATGGTCACTAAAGAATTTTGTTTGTTTTCTTCGAACCAAGGTTCACGGCTGATATTATATCTTTCCAAATAAGCATAATCTCCAATTCCATCTTGGTTACCGGTTAGACCCCAACCTCCACGTATTTTAAAGTCGTTGATCCAGGCTACATCCTTCATAAAATCTTCTGAAGAAAGTCTCCAAGCTGCAGAAAAGGATGGGAAATAACCCCAACGGCTGTCAGGATGAAGCTTTGAAGATCCATCCGCACGCATATTTCCGGTGATGATGTATTTACCATCATAATTATAGGAAAGACGGCCGAAGTAGGACATAATCGCCCAATCGGATGCCCCAGAACCTGTTGCTGTCCAAGAAATCTTATTGGCTGCATTTAAGGTCTGGATCATGCCTGGTCTATAATGTGAGGCATTGATATAACTATTGGTATAGTCAGAACTGGTATAGGATGTACCCACCATCGCTTCAAACCCATGCTTTTCTACATTCTTATTGTAGGTCAACACATTATCAAAGGTCGTCACCGTATTCATGTTTCTCGAATCGGCACCTTCACCAAATTGGTTTCTACCCCAAGAGGTAGTCAAAGGATCTAAGAAAGTAGTAGAGATGGCGTTTCTACGATCCAAAGCAAAAGTCGTACGCAGATTCAACTCTGGCATAAACTTGATGATCGCAGAACCGGAACCGATAAACCTGTTCTCTCTATTCTTATTATTGCTGGTACGGGCAATGTTTTCCAATGGGCTATTGATATTCACCCCATAGAAATTATTGTAATATTGTCCTGGCATGAACGGATCCCAAACAGGAGCATACGTTGGCGTATTGATGGTCGACATGATTACACCACCACGGTTAGCTCCCGTACCTTGGATAATGCCATTTCCAGCATAATCGGAGTAGGAAAGATTTGCATTGAAAGTCAACCATTCGCGGATATTATTCTCGATATTTCCGCGGAAGTTATACCGCTTGAAAAATGCTTCATTAATAATCCCTTTATTATTTACATATCCACCGGAAATCATATACTTCAATCGCTCGCTACCGTCCGAAACCGACACTTGATAATCCTGAATCACCCCTGTACGGAATGTTTCATCAAACCAGTTGGTCTGATCCGTCAAATTGCTTGGAAGATTGATCATGCCGATTTCGTCCTGTAGCTCTTTGTATTGAGCAGTATTTAATGGTGTGATCTTGTTTGTGATTTTGTTTTGGGTAGCCAACATGTTGAAGGTAATCTTCGGAGCACCCGTTTTACCTTTTTTGGTGGTAATCAAAATTACCCCATTCGCACCGCGAGAACCATAGATTGCTGCCGATGAGGCATCTTTCATGATCTGAATATCGGCAATATCGGTTGGTGATAAAAAGTTGATGTTATCTACAGGCACATTATCAACGACGTATAAAGGGTTATTACTTCCATTAAAGGAGGTTGTACCACGAACACGGATCGATAATCCAGCGTCTGGTGCACCCGAAGTTTGGGTAACAGAAACCCCCGCTGCGCGTCCTTGGATCGCCTGCTCAGCAGATACGATCGGCCTTTCGTTGATATCATCCAAAGAAACGGATGATATCGCCGTCGTCACATCTTTTCGCTTAACAGAACCATACCCGATCACAACGACATCCTCTAGGGTGTTGGTCGCACTCTTTAAGGAAACTGTCAGATCGGCCTTGGAAATGACCTCTTGGCTAACATAGCCGATAAATGAAATCCTCAACTTGGAATTGGCAGGAACATTTGTCAATGTAAATGATCCCCCATTGTTGGTTGAGGTTGAATTGGATCCGCCAATTACGGAAACCGTAGCTCCAGCTATGGGTTCGTTTGTGGATTCATCGATTACTTTTCCGTTTACCGTTAGATTGGTTTGGGCATATGACATGCTGAAAAAAACCGTAAAAAGAAAAAGTAATAGACCTTGCTTAACTTTAGTAAAAAGTTTCATGGGTGTATAACTAGTTTATAATTTAAAATAATTCAGGTAGAACCTTAATCCTTGTTACCAAAGTTAAGCAAGGAATAAGCTGATATTACGAAATGGTTAAGGCTAATTTTAAAAAAGTAAACGAAGTAAAGCAAAAACCACTATCAGTCAACAAAATAGATGTTTTTACAGAGAAAAAAAGTAACCCATTTTAAGGTTGAATCGTCATGTTTCCGATCTCTTTGATGCGTTCATCGAAGTCTTCTTTGGAACCAATGACCTTATTTTTCACTTTCACGCGGTAGTTATAAACCGTTCTTAAGGAGTACCGGAGGAACTGGGCAATCTTGGTGGAATCAGAAATTCCCAAACGAATCAAGGCAAAGATCCGAAGCTCGGAATTCAACAATTCGTCAGGTTTGAGGATGATTTGTTCCTCAGGTTTCAATAGTTTATTGAACTCTTGTATAAAGGTTGGATAAAGACTCAAAAAGATCACATCGAAATGATGGTAAAGATCTTCCAGTTCCGTTTTGATGTTATCCTGGGATTTCAATTCTTTGGTCAGTTCATCGTATTGTTTGCTGGAAAGCTTTTTGAGCATGCTTTTCCGATTATGATCCAGTTTTTCAATATAAGAGGAGCACAGTTCAAAAAACTGCGCCATATATTCTTCCTTGACAAGGTTGGCTTCCTGAAGATCATCATTAACCTTCAATAACTCGGCATTCAGTAATTGGAGTTCGTTATTCACATTATTCAGGTCCTTTCGGGCTTCCTTCAACCGCTTCATCTGCAAATAAACCACGATCAGCACCAATAACAACAAGGCAGACATGATACTAATGGTATACAGGAAGGTAGTGAGTTGTTTCTTCCTAGCTTGTTCCTTTTCCTGAAAGGCCGAATTGATGATCGGATAAAAGGAGGAGTTTTCAATGGTTCGGTACCTCACATTACAGAAAAGGGCATCTTCCATGGCCTCCTGTATAAATAGGTAGGCCTTATCAATATCATTTTTTTCAAAATAAACCAAGGCAAGGCTCTGTAGAGAGGCATTATCCTTCACGGAATTCTTGATATCGGTAATCGCAGATAGCCCAAAATAATAGATCTGCTTTTCGCGATTTGACCGCATCTTATGTACCAGCCCCAATAGATAGGCAATTACGGCCCTTTCATGGTGCGGTTCCTCATACTCACTGAGTAATTTTAGGAATGCCGTCTCGGCACTATCCAGGTTATTGCGAAATAGATCCCTGGTCGCCATGATCAAGCGATGGTCCAAAGAATTTTCAGGAATAACCGATAAAAGGGAGTCCCGGTAGATCTCGCTTAAGGTAAAATAATGATTATAATTAGTACTTTGACCGTAATGGGAGTAAAAGTCGGAATAGGTACGATAATAATCGGCCAACAATTCATCGGCTAATCCCTTTCGGTGGATCTGCTTTAGGATATCATTGGATTCAATAAATCGACCGGCCGATGAATAAAGCCCCGCCAATTGGATATGGGATTGGTTCTGCTTAAATACATCATTCAGTTCATTGGCCAACTGCAGATTCTGATTGACATAATAGATCGCCGAATCCATCTGATAGGTAAGGAAAGCCTTATATAACTTCAAATGGAGGTCATAGCGGGTATTGATACTTTTGGTATTGCGCAAAGCCTCTTTGATCTGAAAGATATCCTTCAATTTGACGCGTTCAAATTCCATTTTCCGGGCAAGGGTATTCTGCAATTCCCTTTCCACCGAATCGGTAGATACAGATATGGCAGTATCATCGGCAAACAATAGCTTGCCCATGGATAACATAACCCATAAAATGAATATTCTTAATAACATCAGGTAATAATTGTCTATTTATCTTCTTCTTCGTTCTCCCACCAATCGCTTTTCAGATCATCGATCTCCCGACGGTCCTTTTTAGTTGGTCGCCCGGTACCACGATCTCTTTTGAGGACTGGCGCATGGAATACGGATTTGAAACCATAGGTTTCTTCTTCCGGTGTGTGATCTTCGTAAAATTGAACCGCAGTTTTGGCATCCACCCTCCTCTCCAAAAGGCCGGTAACTAAGATAACCTTTCTTTCGATCCCTTTTTGTATGCTGTATTGATCGCCAACTTTCACCACCGCAGATGGTTTTACGTTCTGCCCTTTCAATTTCACACGTCCTGCTTTGCAGGCTTCCGTAGCCAAACTCCTGGTCTTAAATAAGCGAATTGCCCACAAATATTTATCTATTCGTAATTTCTCTTTCTCTTCCGCCATAATAACAAAAATAGGGATAGTTTCTTATATTTGTGCCTAATTATTATAAGTTCAGCAATCATTATGACAGAAATAAGCAACCTGAAGAAACTAGTTGAAGAAGCTTGGGAAAACAGACAATTATTAGAATATAAAGAATACTTTGAAGCGATCGCTTTTGTGATCCAAATGTTGGATGAAGGAGATCTACGTGTAGCGGAGCCTGTTGGTGAGCGTTGGCATGTGAACGATTGGATCAAAAAAGCGGTAATCCTTTATTTTCCAATCCGTGCGATGAAAGAGATCAAGAACGATCCTTTTGTTTACCACGATAAAATGAAATTGAAATCCAATTACAAGGATCTTGGTGTTCGTGTAGTACCTGGTGCTTCGGCAAGATACGGTGCATTCTTGGCTAAAGGGGTAATCATGATGCCTTCTTATGTAAATATTGGTGCTTATGTAGATGAGGGAACGATGGTGGACACTTGGGCTACGGTAGGTTCCTGTGCGCAGATCGGTAAAAACGTACATCTAAGTGGTGGTGTTGGTATCGGTGGTGTTCTAGAACCTGTTCAAGCTGCTCCAGTAATCATAGAAGACAATGTGTTCGTTGGTTCTAGAGCTATTGTGGTAGAAGGTATCCGTGTGGAAGAGGAAGCAGTATTGGGTGCAAACGTGGTATTGACGGCATCTACTAAGATTATTGATGTTTCTGGTCCTGAGCCAGTAGAATATAAAGGCTATGTTCCTGCACGTTCAGTCGTGATTCCAGGTTCTTATACCAAGAAATTCCCTGCGGGAGAATATCAGGTACCTTGTGCCTTGATCATCGGACAACGTAAAGAATCTACAGATAAGAAAACATCGTTGAACGATGCCTTACGTGAGCATAACGTAGCGGTTTAATTTATTCATGAACAGAGCATTTATCGATAGGGAGGATCTCCATCAGGCTTTAGAAACCTTAAAAGCTGGAGGGATCATCTTATATCCTACGGATACCATCTGGGGTTTAGGCTGTGATGCGACAAATCCAGAAGCGGTAGAAAAGATCTTTGCCTTAAAGGGCAGGGATAAGGGTAAGAGCATGATTGTATTGTTGGCCAATGATAATCAGTTGCAAAGTTATGTGAAGGAAATACCGGAAGTTGCCTATGAATTGATCGAGGCGAGCGATAAGCCATTGACGATCATCTATTCTGATGCTAAGAACCTGGCTGAAAATGTGATCGCAGAAGATGGGAGTATTGGTATACGCATCGTCAACCATCCTTTCTGTGAGCAGTTGATCCAACGGTTCCGGAAGCCTATCGTTTCTACCTCGGCTAATATCAGCGGACAACCATCCGCAGGAACTTTTGATGAAATTGACCCTGAAATTAGAAAAGCTGTCGATTATGTTGTTAAATTTGGACAAGACAACCATGCGGAAGGTAAAGCATCGACCATCATGAAGCTTGATCCAAGTGGTAAATTTGAATTTATTAGAAAATAATATGAAAAAATTACTAACCATTTTTGTTGCTGTATTCGCGATGATCAGTATCAGCCAAGCGCAACAAGCCATTACACCTGCCAAAGTCGGTGTGAACTACGGAAAGAAAATCGATAAAAAAGGAGCTATTTCTGTAAAACAATTAGAGCAATCCTTTGCTAAGGCCGAATCTTTCAACGGAAAGATCGAAGGAGAAGTGGTTCAGGTATGTAAGAAAAAAGGGTGTTTCCTGACCATCAAACGTGCTGGTGATCAAGAGCCGATCATGGTTCGTTTCACGGACTATGCTTATTTTGTACCGGAGGACTTGGTTGGAAAGACCGTAGTTGTTGAAGGGAAAGCAAAAGTTAAAGAAACAACGGTAGAGTGGCAAAAACACTATGCCGAAGATATGGGAAAAAGCAAGGAAGAGATTGCGAAGATTACTAAGCCACGTAAAGACATCTCTGTTGTTGCAGATGGTGTTTTAGTTGTAAAGTAAACCTAAAAACCTTATTTTGGAGGCTGTAAATGAAAATTTACAGCCTTATTTATTTTTAAAATCCCGGCATAATGTCTATTTTCCAAACTTCTAGCTGTCAAACGATTCAGATCAATGGTCAATTGATGGATTTCAGTAGGCCCAAGATCATGGGGATATTGAATGTTACGCCAGATTCTTTTTTTGATGGCGGGAAGCATAATGGTTTAGATGAAGCTTTGCGACATACGGAGCGTTTGCTTTCTAAAGGTGCAGATATCATCGATCTAGGTGCGTATTCGAGCCGGCCAGGAGCAAAGGATATAACTGCACAGGAAGAGATGGACAGGGCCATCCCTGTTATTGAGGGCATTAGGAGCGAATTTCCAGATGCGATTATTTCGGTGGATACCTTTCGTGCAGAAGTAGCAAGAGCTAGTGTACAAGCGGGAGGACATATCATCAATGATATTGGCGGCGGGACTTTAGATCCCTTGATGTTCGAAACGGTAGCGGAATTGCAGGTTCCTTATATTTTGATGCATATGCGCGGAACACCTTCCACCATGCAACAGCTAACGTCGTATGAAGATGTGGTCAATGATGTGGCAGTACATTTGGGAAATGCGGTGGCTCAATTACGTGCGCTTGGTGTGAAAGATATTATTTTGGATCCAGGATATGGTTTTGCCAAAACCGTTGAACAGAATTATGAACTTTTGATGCGGGTGGACCAGCTTCATTATTTTGGTTTACCGATCTTAGGTGGTATTTCGAGGAAGTCCATGATCTATAAAAAATTGGACCTGAAACCTGAGGAAGTTTTACCAAGTACCATCGCATTGAATACCTTATTATTGGAAAGAGGCGTTCAACTCCTTCGTGTACACGATGTGAAAGAAGCTAAACAACTTATTGATTTATTTTTCTAAAGAACCTTTATTTGATTGATTATTTTTACTAAACCCCTATATTTTGAAAAGAACTAGAGACATTATCACCATTGGTTTTGCCTTATTTGCCATGTTTTTTGGCGCCGGAAATTTACTTTTGCCACCCTATATCGGACTTCAGATTGGAGATCATGTTGGGATAACCATATTAGCATTTGGTTTGACCGGAATACTATTGCCTTTTTTTGGAATCCTTTCCATCGTAAATTCTGGTGAAGACTTTAATGACCTTGGTGGAAGGGTGCATAAGAACTTGGCTCCAATCCTCGGATCGATCATCATGTTATGTATTGGTCCAATGATCGCCATTCCAAGAACCGCCGCCACGACCTTTGAAGTGGGGATCCTTCCCTCCTTTCCGAATGCACAACCCATCTGGACTTCTATCGCTTTTTTTGCCGTAACTTGGCTGTTGACGATTGCTCCCTCAAAAGTGGTTGATATCATCGGGAATTTCCTAACGCCTATGTTATTGGTTTTGTTAATAGGTTTGATTGTATTGGGCGTGATGAATCCAATAGCAGATTACAGTACTTCTGCATTGAGCACTGCCGAGTCGTTTACCCTAGGTTTTATTGATGGTTACCAGACCTTGGATGTATTGGCGTCTGTGATCTTTGCAGGAATAATAATCATGGCTTCTAAAGCAAAAGGTTATAAGGATATTAAATCGAAGAACTATGTGGTGATTGCTGCAGGTGCTCTGGCGGCTGTTTGTCTGTTCATTATCTATGGTGGATTGATCTATTTGGGTGCGACCTCTGGGATTTCGGATACGGGTATCAAACGCTCTGAATTACTGATCTATATTTCCAGGTCGATATTGGGCGAATATGGCACCATTGCCATTGCAATTAGTATTGCATTGGCCTGTTTGACCACTGCTATTGCCTTGACTTCGGCCATTGGAACTTTCTTTTCGGAACTGACTGGGAATAAACTGGGGTATAAATTGTTGGTGACGATTTGTTGTGTGGTTTCCTGTGTGCTTTCTATTACCGGCGTCGATAATATCATCAGTTTTGCTTATCCGATATTGAGTTTTGTGTATCCAATTGTGATTACACTGGTAATTTATTATGTGTTTTTTGGAGCTTTTGTGAAAAGTAAATTGCCTTATAGATTGGCACTGGCGGCATCAACGTTGATGGCTATAATTGGTTTGCTGAAGCAATTTAACCTCTTGGGAGATGGGATGATTGATAAATTGAATCATATCCCGTTTTTTGCGTATGATCTGGGCTGGGTTGTCCCTTCTTTGATCGGTTTTGTGATTGGGATCTTGATAGCCACCCCGTCATTGCGAGGAAGTAACCCGTCATCGTAAGGACGTAACCCGTCATTGCGAGGAGGCACGACGAAGCAATCTTAACAATACAATCTCTAACCCATAAGGCCCCATAAAAAATGTCATGCTGAGCGAAGTCGAAGCATCTGTACGCCATTAACGAACAGATGCTTCGACTACGCTCAGCATGACAATACCCCCCTATCTCACCATACTTCCAGCAGATACCTCAGATATTGGATTTACAAAATCCAATCTTCCATCCGCATCCTCTGCCATCAGAATCATCCCTTGGGATTGTATTCCTTTTATCTCTCTAGGCTCCAAATTCACCAAAATAGAAACCTGTTTACCAACTATCTCCTCAGGTGTAAAGTGCTCCGCGATTCCAGATACCACTGTCCTCTTATCAATACCAGTATCAATCGTCAACTTCAACAACTTCTTCGTCTTCGCCACCTTCTCAGCGGTCAAAATCCTTCCTACCCGAATATCCAATTTCCCAAAATCATCAAAACTGATATTTGGCTTTTGTGGTGCCTTAGGAGCTGCTAAAGCATTTTGCGCTTTTGCATTCGCCAATTTCGTCAATTGAAATTCCACCTGCTCATCCGTAATCTTCTCAAACAACAATTGTGTCTCTCCCAATAAATGGCCATTGGCTAATAAATCAGCTTTACCTGCATCTTCCCAAGATTTTGCAGACAGGTTCAACATTTCAAAAACCTTTGTACTGGTAAAAGGTAAAAATGGCTGTCCCATCACCGCTAAGTTTCCAACAATCTGAGCAGCTACAAAAAGCACAGTCTTAACACGCTCTTCATCAGTTTTAATAACCTTCCAAGGCTCTTCATCAGCCAGGTATTTATTTCCTAAGCGGGCAGCATTCATAAAGGTTGCCAAAGCTTCGCGGAAACGGTATTGCGATAGGGATTGTTTGATCTGCGCAGGAATTTTTGCCAACTCATCCAACACCTCCTGATCAGCTGCAGTCAATGGAGAACCCATCAAAACCTTACCATCAAAATATTTATGGGAAAGAACCATAACCCGGTTCACAAAGTTTCCAAAAATCGCTACCAATTCATTGTTCACACGTGCCTGGAAATCCTTCCATGTAAACTCACTATCGGAGGTTTCCGGAAGAATAGAAGTCAGCATATAACGCAGTTCATCCTGTTTGCCAGGGAACTCTTCTAAATATTCATGTAACCAAACCGCATGGTTTCTGGATGTCGATAATTTATCCCCTTCTAAATTCAGGAATTCATTGGCTGGAACATTCTCCGGTAAGATATATTCCCCATGGGCATGTAAAATCGCTGGGAAAATAATGCAATGGAAAACGATATTATCCTTACCAATAAAATGGATCAAGGTGGAATCATTTTCTGGGTTACTTTGCTTTTTCCAATAATCTTCCCAATTCTTACCTTCATCGATTGCCCATTGTTTGGTGGCAGAAATATAACCGATTGGTGCATCCAACCAAACATATAATTTCTTGCCCTCGGCTTCCTCTAAAGGAACATCAACCCCCCAATCCAAATCGCGTGTCATCGAACGTGGTTGCAATCCTGACTTCAACCAAGATTGGCATTGTCCAAACACATTGGATTTAAGTTCATTTTTCTTTCCTTCGATCAACCATTTCTCTAACCACGGTTGATATTTATCCAAAGGCAGGTACCAATGCTTGGTTTCCTTCAATATAGGCGTTTTACCGCTTAGAGTAGACTTTGGATTGATCAGATCGGTTGGGTTCAAGGAAGTACCACATTTTTCACATTGGTCGCCATAGGCGCCTTCATTGTGGCAATGTGGACAGGTTCCCACGATATAGCGATCGGCCAAGAACTGATGATATTCCTCATCATAATATTGCTCAGAGAAACGCTCAATGAACTCTCCTTTTTCATAAAGATTCAAGAAGAATTCTTGAGACAATTGATGGTGGATCGGCTCCGAAGTACGGTGATATATGTTGAAAGAGATCCCGAACTGCTCGAAGCTCTCCTTGATCTGAAGGTTGTATTTATCAATGATCTCCTGTGGAGTAACGCCTTCTTTTTTGGCTTTGATGGTAATGGCTGCACCATGTTCATCAGAACCACAGACATAAACCACATCCTTTTGGTTCAAACGTAGAAAACGGACAAAAATATCTCCGGGAATGTATGCACCGGCCAAATGACCGATATGCAATGGACCATTAGCATAAGGTAATGCTGATGTTATGGTATAACGTTGTTTGCTAAATATATCCAAGGTTTGTGTGTTTTTAATGAATTCCAACAAAATTGTCGGCTAGCAAAGATACAGCAAATTGCCAAAAAAAATGTATATTGTCCTAACCAAAAAAGCACTAATACTTATTATACATGCGAAATTCAAAGATAGACATCGGTTTACTAATTATCAGGTTAGTCATTGGGGCAACCATGATTGCTTTCCACGGATTACCGAAATTAATGGGTGGTCCTGAGCTATGGACTAAGATTGGAGGATCTATGAGCAATTTGGGCATTAACTTCATGCCTACCGTATTTGGTTTTTCAGCAGGGTTGGTGGAAAGTCTGGGCTCTGTCTTTTTGATGTTGGGATTATGGACCAAACCGGCTTCTATATTTTTAGCATTAACAATGTTGGTAGCCGCTCTAAATCATTTGGCGAAAGGGGATGGCTTATCCGGAGCTTCCCATGCTTTGGAGTTCATGGCCGTATATATTGCATTTGCCATTATGGGACCTGGAAAATTAAGTATCGATAAGAAATAAATACCCCTAACGTATTTTATCCGTTTTCTTGGGCTTGCTTCCCACCTAGAACTTCAGAATATGTTTGAATTAGGGGTGTAATCGTAGTTTAAGTATGCTTAAAGCAGGGTTAAAGTACGGGCCAAGTATATAAAACATACATTTTACATACTTTTAGTATACTTTCAGTATGCTTTTACACCGAAGCAAAAAAAACAGAGGCATGCCAACTATCCTTTAATGGGACTTCCCATTTGCTGGAATAATCGTCTGCGGATTGAATCAAGTTATTGAAAACGATGGTCTCCTGCCCTACTTCACCTTCCTTACACAAGGAATCAAAAACTTCACGTGAAACAAGTTGTATATTACCCTCTGTATCACGGTAGGAGATCAACATTCTATTGAAAAGA
Source organism: Sphingobacterium tenebrionis (assembly GCF_037126265.1). Classification (NCBI taxonomy): domain Bacteria; kingdom Pseudomonadati; phylum Bacteroidota; class Sphingobacteriia; order Sphingobacteriales; family Sphingobacteriaceae; genus Sphingobacterium; species Sphingobacterium tenebrionis. The sequence goes on along the minus strand of NZ_JAYLLN010000015.1, from coordinate 57,771 downwards.
CCGATATTCAATTCCTCTTCCAATTCCTTCAATACCCGAACCGATTTATCAATGGAGCATCCGGTTACTTGCGCCATGGCCTCATCAACCGTAAAAACAATAAATAAATTGTATTTGATTTCCGCTTTTCCAGCTAACTGATTCCCATGGGCGGTCCATTCCTCTACAAATCTATCCAACTTCTCCTGCGCCAGTTCGTGTTCAGGTTGGGTAAAGAAACGATCAGCTTGATAAATCCATATCTTTTTCATGTTATTCTCCTTAATGTGCGTAATAAGGGGATATCATCAGGTAAACAATAACACCTGTAACAGCAACATATAACCACATTGGATAGGTAATACGGGCTAGTTTTTTATGGCGTTCATAGGCTCCTGCAATCCCTCTTACAAAGGTAAATAATACAAAAGGAATAATAACCACGGATAACACGATGTGTGTCACCAGAATGAAATAATAGATGTATCTAATAGTTCCTTCGCCGCCAAATTTGGTAGATTCTGAAGTCATATGGTAGGCCACATACATCACCAAGAATAAGGATGAAAAGACCATACATAATTTGATCAGGTTCTCGTGCAACTTGATGTTACCCCGTTTGATTGCAGATACAGCAACCACTAAAGTAACAGCAGTAAGACCGTTGATAGTGGCATAAATCGGAGGTAAGAAACCTAATGGTTTTACCTCATAACCCATTTTTGGAAGGTTGATCCCAAACAGGGCAGCTACGGCAAGTGGGATAATGATGGACAAAGCCCAAATAATCCCTTTATATTTTTTTTCTTCTTCAGTCATTCCCATGATTACTTTCTTTCTACTTTTAATGGTGAGTTTCTGATTTCTTCTACCACCTGCACTTTTACCTCATCTTCCAAACGATCTATTTCAGAGCGAAGGCTAATGTCGTAGATACCACGGATCCGTTTTTTAGAATCGATCAAGATGATCTGGTTGCTGATGACAAACTTGTTTGGATCCCCATCCACCCGCATAGCCTCCAATAACATCCGCTCTCGAGCATATTTAAAGATGTCAGTGTTGGGTTGGTTAACGACAAACCAATTGGGGTTTCTATCCTTGCTGTATGGCGCAATTGCCTCCTCCATTACTTGTTGACTATCGGTAGAATCCACATCAATGGAAAACAGCTGAATCTTCGGATTGTACTTAAAACGGGTAGCAATAGTATTGACATCGTGCAGCAATTGCTTCGATAGTCCTTGATCCTTGCCATAGAATAGATGAGCTACGGTAATAATCGTATCAGATTCCAGAAACCTAACCGGTTTATTATCATAATTGATGAAATCCACTTCGGTAAGCTGATGGAAAACAGTATCGGGAATTTCACGACCCATCACCCTGTTCATCTTACCAGAAAGATGTTTTTCACCGAATACTGGTAGCTTAATGTACTCATTGGAGCCCATTTTATTAACCAGTATATATAAAAATCCTGGCACAAATAGAACGAGTGCCAGGATAATTAATTTCGATATATTCTTCGAACGAGTATGTTTACTCATTTCAAATATGCTTATTAATGAGGGAAAATTGGTTGATGTGTGAAAGAGTCATTCAAGTGACCACCTTCAATCAACATTAAGATAATGAAGTATATGATAAATAAGAATACAATACTACAAGTGATGATGAAACCTGATTTTTCAAATTTCAAGTGCATAAAGAAGGCTACAATGTAAAATGCTTTCACCAATGTTAAGATGATGTAGATTACATTCACCAAAGTTCCTTTTTGAAGGATACCCCAGTGGTGTACAAATCCTAATGCGATTAAGAACTCTAAAGCGGTTAAAGCTAATAGAACAAAGAATACGGACCAGATACGTTTTTTATCCATTCCTTCGCCATGCGCGTGCGCATCGTGGCTTGCTATATGATCGTGATGACTCATTTTCGTTAGTTTAAATGTTGAACCCTAAAATTAGATTAAGTAGAAGAAGGTAAATACGAATACCCAAACTAGATCGACAAAGTGCCAATAAAGACCTACTTTCTCAACCATTAAATACGTTCCTCTTCTTTCGAAAGTATTGTTCAACGTCATGGAAAGAACGATGATGTTCAACAAGATACCAATCGATACGTGGAATCCGTGGAAACCTGTAATGGTAAAGAAAAGGTTAGAAAATTGAAGGGCTGCTGTATAAGAAACCTCTTTGGTGAAATAAGGGCTCAATGCTTGTACGATAGCATTATCGTCCGTTAATCCAGTTGCAGGGTTACGTCCGAACCAGAATCCTTGATGGTGTAGGTGGGTCCATTCAATAGCTTGACAGCCAATGAACATTAAACCTCCTAAAATAGTCCATAACATCCATTTTACCACCTCTTGTTTTGAGTTTCGGTGTCCAGCTTCTACGGCTAGTACCATGGTCACGGATGACATGATTAAGATAAAGGTCATGATACCTACGAAAACCAATGGTTGTCCTGATTCTGCGATACCTGGGATAGATTGGAATACCTTATCCGCATCGATCCATGAAGGTTGCGCAAATTTCTGAGCACCATAATAAATCAAGAATGCAGAAAATGTAAAGGCATCTGACACCAGGAAAAACCACATCATGATCTTTCCATACTCTAAATTCCAAGGTGATTTACCTCCGCTCCAAGGTCCCTCTTTTACCTTATCCAATTGCGATACTGTTGTACTCATTGTTTACTGTTATTGATTCAAAAGTAAGAAAACATATATATAAATCCATAATAGGCCTAGAAAATGCCAGAATATTGAGGCAATTTCCATCCGGAAAATATTGTTGCCAAGGGGGATATTTTTCATGGCCCCTATCAGACAACGCGTCAACACCAAAATTCCGGCTATGATGTGCGCTAAGTGAAAACCTGTAAAGACGTAAATAAACGACTGTGATGCATTCGTATTGGTGAATGTGATCTCACGGCTGAATAAAACGCTCCAAGCCTCCAATTGTAGGAAAAAGAACAGCACACCTAATAGGATAGTGGCAATCAAAAAGATTTTCTGTTTTCCAAGGTCATTGTTTTTTACTGCTTTAAAAGCTAGGTACATCGTTAAACTGCTGATGACGATAGCGGCAGTACTATAAATAAATACATAAGGAAGAATTGTTTTGATACCTTTATCCACCCCACTATTCGTATACACGATAAACCCACTTGAAAAAGCAGCAAACATCATGAACATACCGATCATGCCCAGGTAAAGATTGAATTTCTTCGCCTTTCTTGATTTCTGTAGTTCTTCGTTTAGCAATTCTTGCTTATCCATTGCAATATTTAATTCCATTGTTTTTAAAAAGGTTTAAAATCTAACAATAACAACAACTGTGTTATTGGTAAGTAAGCGAATGAAGTAAACATGATCTTCTTTGCTGTACTCACTTCCATTTTAACCAAATGCTGATACCCATACCAGGTAAACAACAATCCGCCCAATACGGAAACTGTGGTGAATACCCAGCCTCCAATCCCATAGTACATAGGCAATAGTCCTACAGGCACCATTAACAGCGAGGATATAAAAATAAACCAAGCTGATAACTTATCTTTTTTCGTTGTCGGTAATAACCGGAAACCTGCTCGCTTATAATCCTCATCAGAAACCCAAGCAATGGCCCAGAAGTGTGGAAACTGCCAGAAAAACTGAATAGCGAATAAAACCAAAGGAGTGATTACGATTGCTTGCTCACTTACTTCAGCATAGGCCAATCCGAATCCTGCCGATTTAAACGCTGCATAGTACCCAATTAAAGGAGGTAAAGCTCCAGGAATTGCGCCTACCCATACCGCAATTGGCGATTTCTGTTTCAGTGGGGTATAGACAAATGCATACAGGAAAATGGAAAACACGGAAATCAGACCTGCGATAAAGTTAAGATTCACCAAAACTAAGGTTCCGAATATTCCCATGAACAAGCTTAAAATCAAGGCTTGTCCAGTAGTCATCCTTCCGGCAGGAAGTGGTCTATCCATCGTGCGTTTCATTAACTTATCCAGATCTTTTTCGATGATCTCGTTAAATCCATTTGCAGCACCGGTAACCAAGAATCCACCGAATGTAAGCAATGCCCAGTTATACCAGATGATATCTCCTTGCTGGGTAGCTCCTATCAAAAAGGAGATAGAGGCCGAAAAAACTACGGTCAGTGTAAGACGTAGCTTCACAAGTTTGTTAAAATCTGAAATAAACTCTTTCATAATCAAAATAATTCCCAACTAAGCACTGGCAAGCACGGGCTTTGGCTTACTCAATAATAACAAAAGATAGTACTGAGCTCCGACGAACAGACTCGCCACCACTAAATGCGTTGTTTGTGCAAAAGCAGGAACATGAAACCTTGCTAATATAATCCCTGACAACATTTGAATACAAACCAATACCACTGCAATCAAGGCATAACGGTATTGAACCGTTTGGAATAAACCCGTGGATTTGATCTTAAAATATAGATACAACGTAATGGCCAAGGTTATATAGCCCAAAATACGATGTATATGATAAGCAGATCCAATAGCATCTATCCAGTTCTCCCGTTGAATGGCTTGTTGGTTAAGATGATCGATGATCTCCCTAACATCGGTTCCAAAAACTACTTGTACAACCAATAGAATGATGGACACTAAAGCCCAGATTCTTAAACTTGGTTCTACATTTGCCTTTAGGATCGTTCCATCTCGTAATGTTTTCGCCCAAAAATAGGTGTGAATGGCAATACAGACAATCACTAGAGCAAGTAACATGTGGATGGTAATCACCCAAGGGGTTAAGTTAGTGGATACAACGATAGAGCCTAACCAGGCTTGTATCACAACGACAATAAGATTAAGAACGCTCCATATTGCTATGGCTTTTTTCTTTTTCCAATAGGTAAAGGAATAAATAGCGGTAAACAGCATGAAAAATCCGGCTGTGACACCTGCTAATCGATTAACGTATTCCGTCCAGGTCTTTGCGGCATTGAATTCTTCATGAACCAATATCGATTCATCGTGACGAATCTGATCGGCCAAATCCTTGTATCCAAAGAATTCAATCATTTTGGCAAATCGTTCGTTTTTTTTAACCCTTCCTTCTACATAATGTTGCTCATAGCCTGCTGGCAATTGCGAAACATCGGTAGGTGGAATGATACGGTTAAAACACTTAGGCCAATCCGGACATCCCATGCCCGAACCTGTACTCCTAACGATTCCTCCTGCTGCAATAACAATGAAAAGAACGAAAATCGTGATCTTATTTATCCGAATAAAACGCTTTTCAGCTGATGGATACATGGATCTCTCCTTTTACAAATTATAATCGAATAAAGAAGAGGTAGGTATGAGCCTACCCTTCTATTTCTCTATCGTGCTCGCGGTTGTACGCTTTTTGAGCAGCTATACCCTCTTCGTTTCCTTCCCAATCATGTAGCAAGTTAGAGCTCATGGTTTGAGAGTGTGGAACTGTTTGAGGAATAAAGTCTTCATCATGACCTGGCTTAGAGTAATCATATGGCCAACGGTATACTGAAGGGATTTCTCCTGGCCAGTTTCCGTGGATATGTTCTACCGGAGTAGTCCACTCTAAAGTATTGGATTTCCAAGGGTTTTGAGGCGCACGTTTTCCACACCAGATCGAAGCGAAGAAGTTCCATAAGAACGCTACTTGACCTACAGCAGAAACGATCGCTGCCCATGTAACCAATAAGTTTACAGATACCCATTTCTCCATGAAAGGGAATTCGGTAAATGCGTAGTAACGACGAGGTACCCCATCGATACCCATAAAGTGCATTGGGAAGAATACCAAGTAAGCACCGATAAATGTTAACCAGAAGTGGAAATAACCTAAACGCTCATCCATCATTCTACCGAACATTTTCGGATACCAGTGGTAAACTCCAGAAAGCATACCGAAGATCGAAGCAGAACCCATTACCAAGTGGAAGTGGGCAACTACGAAATACGTATCGTGTAAGTTGATATCTAATGTTGCGTTACCTAAATACAATCCTGTCAAACCACCAGATACGAAGAATGATACCATACCGATAGCAAACATCATCGCTGGAGTGAAACGGATATTACCTCTCCAAAGAGTTGCAATATAGTTGAATGCCTTTACAGCAGAAGGAACCGCAATGATCAACGTGGTGATCATGAAGACACCTCCCAAGAAAGGACTCATACCTGTAACGAACATGTGGTGACCCCATACGATAAAGGATAATACCGTAATACCAACTAAAGAGTAAACCATCGCATGGTAACCAAAGATCGGTTTACGAGCGTTTGTAGAGATTACCTCAGAAGTTAAACCTAATGCAGGCATAACTACGATATATACCTCAGGGTGACCTAAGAACCAGAATAAGTGTTGGAATAAGATTGGCGAACCACCTTCATTAGGAAGGATCGTACCACCTACTACTAAGTCTGACAGATAGAAAGATGTACCAACTGAACGGTCGAAGAATAATAATACTACCGCAGAAACTAATACTGGGAAGGATAATAAACCTACGATTGCCGTTAAGAAGAAAGACCAAATAGTCAAAGGCATCTTCCAAAGTTCCATACCTTTAGTACGCATGTTCAATACGGTACTGATGTAGTTTACACCACCTAATACCTGTGAAGCGATGAACAAGGTCATACTCACTAACCACAAGGTCATACCAAGACCGGAACCCGCGATGGCGGTCGGTACGGCAGAGAGTGGCGGATAGATGGTCCAACCGGCAGATGCAGGTCCACTTTCGATAAAGAAAGAAGCAACCATGATAACACAAGCTACAAAGAAGAACCAGTATGATAACATGTTCATCAATGGCGATGCCATATCACGTGCACCTAATTGGTAAGGAATTAATAAGTTACTGAATGTTCCAGAAAGACCTGCTGTTAATACGAAGAATACCATCATGGTACCATGGATCGTTACTAACGAAAGGAAGAAATCTGGTTTAATACGTCCACCTTCAGCCCATTTACCTAAGAATACTTCTAGAATAGGGAATTCTTTGTCAGGCCATGCTAGTTGGATACGAAATAAAATCGACAGTACCATGGCGAAAACGGCCATAATAATACCTGTGATCAAAAACTGCTTTGCAATCATCTTGTGATCTTGACTGAAGATATACTTCGTCAAGAACGTCTCATGATGGTGACCATGATCATCGTGATGAGCTGCGTCGTGCGATATAACTGTAGTTGACATATGCTATTTTATATTCTCTATTCTATTAATTGATTGAAGCAGCAATACGAGTTTCCTTCGTATCATCACCATGAAGTTCTGCAAACTCTTTCTGTACATCTTCTGTAAAGAATTTAGCCTGCTTGCTTAACCATTCACTATATTCAGCCTCGGTTACCACGCGAACGTTCTTCTGCATATTGTAGTGTGAAGCACCACAGATCTTAGCACAAAGCATCACGTAGTTGTATTGAGGATCATTCATCTTATCACGCATCTCTTCAGTAGTTACAGTTGGAGTAAACTGGAAGTAGTTCGTCATACCAGGTACAGCATTGATCTGTACGCGGAAATCAGGAATATAGAACGAGTGAATAATGTCTTTAGAAAGAATATGGAAACGAACTGGTCTGTTAACCGGAATTACGATCTCATCTCCTTTGATATCATCCCATGAGGATTTATCATTGAAGTCGATACCATAACCGTTCAATGGAGTCGTCATTTTGTAATTACGTTTTCCGATTACTCCATCCGTTCCTGGGTAACGAATTGTCCATTGGAACTGCTCACCTAACACCTCTACCTGTAAAGCTGATTTCTTAAGCTCTTCAGGAATGTTGGTGATCTTACGCCAAGTAAAGAAACCGAACAATACCAAAACAGTCAATACTACTGCTGGTACAATCGTCCATAAACGCTCGATAGCATCGTTATGTGGATAGAAATAGGCTTTACGTTTAGCGCGCATTCTATAAAGGAATGCGAAACCTAATAATAGGATGTGAACCAATACCAAAACAACGGTAATAATTACAGTTGTGATGATGAACATGGTATCTACGTCTTTACCATGCTCGGTAACCGCTGGTCTCCAAGACCAATCTCCCCATACTGCATAACCATAGTAAACAAAACCTAAGAAAGCCACCAAGAAAACCAAGAATAAAACAGCTTGGATTGTATTGTTAGCTAAAGGATTGTAAGTACCATTTACGCGTTTTGTAAGGGTGTAGATAGAATGTACTTTACCAATTACAGCAAAAACTGCACAGATGACCAAGAAGAAAAGGATATAGTAAGTCAAGTTTTTGTAAACCTGAGGATCAATAACTTTTACTTCTTCTGGTGTAGTGGTTGCCGTAGGCGTAACGGAATTCGAAGGAGCAGCAGCCGCTACGGTATCAGTCGTAGTTGCTGTTGCTGTTGAATCTGTCGCTACAACCGCAGAGTCCGTTGCTACGGCAGTTTGCTCAACTGGCGCTGCTGTTGCAGTAGAATCTTGAACAGATGCTAAAGCAGGTGCTGCAAAGAAGAGGTTAACTGCTAATAATCCAGCAAACAAGGACTTAAATCTTGTATTAATTTTAAACTTCATTTCTTATAAGACGTTTGAACGTAATTTCAAGTAATTCGCTATTATATCTGATGATGTAAACTCTCATCCAAGAACGGATGATGCTTAGGTGCCAGAGCATGCTTGCTCAATTTAGACATCACTAAGAAAGTAAACAATCCTACAAAACCAATGGCAGTACCGATCTCCACAATACCGAATCCACGGTGGTTTTCAACAGTACCTGGCATAATCATGATGTAATAATCTAACCAATGTCCTAACAATAACAAGATCGCTACGAACAACATCATGTTCAATCTACGTTTTGCGTCACGGTCTACCAATAATAATACAGGCGCCACAAAGTTAATGATAATGTTTATCCAAAACCAAGGCTTGTATTCAGGTTCCCAACGTTTGTAGAAATAAACCGTTTCCTCTGGAATGTTAGAATACCAAATCAACATGAACTGTGCAAACCAAACGTAAGTCCAGAAAATAGAGAAACCGAACAATAATTTACCTAAATCATGTAGGTGGTTCTCATTAACCCAGTTCATATAACCAGCTTTCTTCAATAATACTAAGATCACAATGATTACAGCTAGTCCACTTACCCACATTGCTGCGAAGTTGTACCAACCGAACATGGTCGAGAACCAGTGTGCCTCTAAGGACATGATGGTATCGAAAGACCAAATAGGTGTTGTGAAACCAAAGATTACTAAGAAAATAGCTGATAATTTAAAGCTTTTCTTATAAGATGTAAGTCCACCTTCTAAATCTTCATTGTATGACAATTTTGCTAAGATAAAGGCGAAGATCGCGTAGCTACCCATGAACAGGATCTGACGGATCAAGAATCCTGGAACGTTCAAGAAAGCGGCTTTACCGGCAACCAATTTATCGTAGTGCGGGCTGTTAGGATCAGTTAATCCTTCAGCATGCCAGTGGTGGTAAAGGTTATGCGTTGTTAAGCCTAAGCCAACAATAACCAATAAGATGATTGAGGCGATTGGAAGTACGCTTGCCATAGCCTGAGGGATACGTAGTAAACCTGCAGACCAACCTGATTGAGTTACCATCTGTAATGCAACGAAGAATGCTCCTGCTGCACAAACACATGTAAAGTAATAACCCATCAATAATAAATTGGCATATGTACGCTCAACCATGATATGGTCACTGGATAGTAAGCCAAATGCAATAGCGCCTATTCCTACAACGATAGCAACCAAACTCAGGACCTTGGCGATCCCTGCGAATTGAAATTGCTCGCTGAAATTATAATCGTGATGATGATTGTGAGTTCCCATTTATATTATCGATGTTAGATTATTTTTTTTGTAATTCATGTACGTACATTACCACTTTCCAACGCTCATCTGGAGTCAATTGTGATGCGTGTGAACCCATCGCATTGTATCCGTAAGTAATGGTGTGGAATATTTGACCATCCGAAAGGTCAGCCATAACCGTACCTCTAGTCGATTTAGCTCCTGCTGATCGGTGGAATGATGGTGGCGGAGGGAATTTCTCCAAATCACGCTCTCCACGAGAATCCTTCACTTTTCTATCTTTTGTCAATGGACCATCTCCATTTCCTTCTTTACCATGACATACTGCACAATAAGTTAAGAACAAAGCTTCTCCTTGTTTCAGATTTACATCTGTCATCGCTAGAGGGCTTTTAACTTCTAAACCAGCTTGGGTATATCCTTCAGTGGTATTTGGATATTCAAAACGTACAAATCCGATAGGATCTGAACCTGTTGGTGGTAATTGAGCTGTCTTGTTATCTTTAAAATTCGGGTTTGGCTGATCCGGGTTGAAAGCAAGCGGTTCATACATATTGGGCGAGAATTCCCATCCGGCACTACGCGTTGTTCCATCCCCGCAAGCAGAAACGACCGCTGACAAAGCGACAGCTACACATACAGTTCCAAGAAAATTCTTCTTATTCATAACTAACATATTTTCTTTCATTGTATTTAACTTCTACTGCGCCAGCTTCTTTCAATAGGTTATCGATCAAACCATGGTCAGTATTCTCATTAGCATCAATTGCAATAATAAAACGGTCATCCGTTGCTCTCAAATCCATAACACGTGGTGCGCGTCCTGGAAACAAATGGTTACGGAAAAAGAACGTAGCTACCATACCCAATGCACAGATCAAGATAGTTACCTCAAATGTTACGGGTACAAAGTTTGGCAACGGCATTGATGGTTTTCCACCAATGTTCATCGGCCAATCATAAGCCATCGTATAGAATAATAAACTAAATCCTAATATCGTTCCGGTGATACCGAAGATAAATGCTGCAATTGGTAAACGTGATGGCTTTACACCTAATTTAGCTTCAATACCGTGGATAGGCATTGGTGTGAAACAATCGTAAATGCTAATGTTATTCGCTTGCAACTTATCGATCCCGTGCATCATTTCATCAGGATCCGCAAAACTTCCTAGTATATATTTTGTATTGCTCATTGCTAAATTATTTTTTTCTTAATGCCTTAATGTCCTCTTCAGTTACTGTATCGTACTTATCCAATGAGTTTCTGAAGTATTCCACTTGGTCCTCAGGGAATGCACCTTCTTGAACAAGTTTGGTTTTCTGTTGTAAACTCGCACTCTTCAACAACAACTTAACCTCTGCAATCGCAATACCTGGAAGGAAACGAAGGAAAAGTAAGAATAAAGTGAAGAATAGACCGATGGATCCAACAAAGATACCCACGTCAACCCAAGTTGGGTAGAACATTGCCCATGATGATGGTAAGTAGTCACGGTGCAAAGAAGTAACGATAATTACAAAACGCTCAAACCACATACCGATGTTCACAATGATCGACAATACCCAAGAGATTGGAATACTTGTACGGATCTTTTTGAACCAGAATAACTGTGGAGAGATTACGTTACAGGTCATCATCGCCCAGTAAGCCCATGCATAAGGACCAGCAACACGGTTTGCGAATGCATACATCTCATATTCTGAACCAGAGTACCATGCAATGAATAACTCGGTCAAGTAAGCAATACCTACGATAGAACCTGTTACCATGATGATCTTGTTCATCGATTCGATGTGGAACATGGTAATGTAGTTCTCGAAGTTCATTACTTTACGTAAGATCAACAATAAGGTCTGTACCATGGCGAAACCCGAGAAGATCGCTCCAGCAACGAAGTATGGAGGGAAGATCGTGGTGTGCCATCCTGGAATTACAGAAGTTGCAAAGTCCATGGATACGATGGTGTGTACCGAAAGTACAAGTGGTGTGGAAATACCGGCTAAGATCAAGGATACGATCTCAAAACGTTGCCAAGTTTTCACTGATCCGTTCCATCCGAAAGAAAGGATAGAGTAGATTCTTTGTTTTAAACCCGTAGCACGGTCACGAACAGTTGCAATATCCGGCAATAAACCACAGTACCAGAATACTAAGGATACCGTGAAATAAGTGGAGATCGCAAAGGCATCCCATACTAATGGAGAGTTAAAGTTCACCCAAAGTGATCCGAATTGGTTAGGAAGTGGGAAAATCCAGTATGCTAACCAAGGGCGACCCATGTGAGCAACAACGTAAGTTGCGGCACAGATAACGGCAAAGATTGTCATCGCCTCAGCCGATCTGTTGATGGAGTTACGCCAGTTCTGACGGAATAATAATAATACTGCGGAGATCAACGTACCGGCGTGACCAATACCTACCCACCATACGAAGTCGGTAATATCCCAGGCCCAGCCTACTGTTTTGTTCAATCCCCAAGCGCCGATACCTGTCCAAAACGTGTATCCAACACTCACTACCCATAACATTGCTCCTAATGCGGCAACCGTAAAACCGATCCACCAAGCTTTGTTGGGCTTATTCTCAACCGGAAGTAAGATATCATCTGTGATTTGTGCGTAGGTGATATCCTTGCCGGTAATTAATGGTTCTCTTAATATTGATTCGTTATGCGATGACATAGTTTTTTAATTTCAGTCTAGAAAAAAATTAAGCTTCAAATGTGTTTCTAACCTTCGTCATGTAACCAATATTTGGTTGAACGTTGATTTCTTCCAATACGTAATAAACACGTTCGTTACGTAATGCTTTAGAAACTTCTGACTCCGGATCGTTAGCATCTCCAAAGATGATAGCATTGGCAGAACATGCTGCTTGACATGCCATCTTAATATCTCCGTCTTTTACTTTACGGTTTTCGATCTTCGCTTGTAATTTACCAGCTTGGATACGTTGGATACACATTGAACATTTCTCCATAACCCCACGAGAACGTGTAGTTACATCAGGATTCAATACCAATTGCGTGAATTCATTGTTCAGATAGTTATCAAAACGAGAATCATTCCAGTAGTTGAACCAGTTGAAACGACGTACTTTGTATGGACAGTTGTTCGCACAGTAACGTGTTCCGAAACAACGATTATAAGCCATGTGGTTAAGACCTTCAGATGAGTGTACAGTAGCTAATACCGGACATACCGTCTCACAAGGTGCGTGCTCACAATGTTGACATAGCATCGGCTGGTGAACAACGGTTACACTTTCGTAATCCATGCCGTCAGCTTTTGCAATCTCTTTTTCTTTTGTTAAAGAAGCTTCTCCATTTTCTAGGGTATAGTAACGGTCGATACGCAACCAGTGCATTTCACGACGACGGCGAACCTCATCGCGTCCTACTACAGGGATATTGTTTTCTACGTTACATGCCACGATACATGATCCACATCCTGTACAAGCGTTCAAGTCGATCGCCATCACCCAACGGTGACCTGGTTGTTCAAACTTGTTCCACAAGTCATAAGTTTGGTGCGTATCTGCGAAACGACCAGATTCTGAGTTAGGATCTTTCAAGTATTTAGCGAATGAAGTTTCGCGAACGATGTTACGTCCTTCAATCGTGTGGTGTGTTTGTGTTTGAGCTAATTCGTAGATGCCTGATGCTTTGGAAACTGTCGCTTTTGCAGACAATTGGATAGTTCCATTAACCAGACTAGCAAATGGATAAGCATTCACCCCTACCTCATTACCTGCTTTACCTACTTTCGTACGGCCGTAACCCACAGCTACTGAAACAGTACCTCTTGCTTGACCTGGTTGCAAGATCACAGGAAGATCTACTTTGTAGCCATTCGCTTCAACAGTAACTTTTCCTGTTTCTTTAACTCCTAATTCCTCCGCATCCACTGGGTTGATGGCAGCATAGTTGTCCCAAGTTACTTTGGATACCGGATCAGGCAATTCTTGTAAGTAAGCATTGTTTGCATAACGACCATCTCTTAAGGTAGTAGATTCGTATAATTTCAATTCTACACCGCCAGAAACGCGTTTGCTATCATTTACGATCGCTGCAGCAGCCGCATTTACATCAGCGTTTGATGCATAAGCAGATCCTGTAGTTGATCCTTTGTAAACAAAACCTTGTTGTAATACATCTTTCCAAGCTTTTCCAGTACCTGCAAGGATAGTGGTTTCCCAAGTTTCTTTTACGAAATCATGAATCGATTTGTTCACACCTGCCCAAGTCAATAAAGATTGCTCTGCTTGGCGGGTGTTGAAAACTGGGTTGATCGTTGGTTGGATGATCGTGAATAATCCTTCTTTTGCTGATGCATCACCCCAAGCCTCTAAGAAAGTACAGTTTGGAGCGATCGCTTTCAATTCTGATGCTGTTTCATCAGCTCTATCAGCGAAGGATACCGTATAATCTACTTTCGCAATTGCAGCTTTTGCATCTTCTGCTTTGAAGTAGTTATATACTGGGTTACTGTTTAAGAAGAAGGCCACTCCTACTTGTCCAGCTTTTGCTGCTGTCAAGAATTGTTGGAATGCGGCATCCGAACCTTGATATTGTTTAGAATAATTATCCAAATCAATGATTGATCCGTAAGCACCTAATGCCGAGTTGATCGCGTTGACCAAAACTTGCGTATTGATATCGTTTGACCCTGCAACAACAACTGCAGCTCCTCTAGCTTTTACTAATTCAGCAGCAGCTAATTTAAGGATAGTGGTTGCTTTCGCATTCGTAGTACCTCCCGCGATGGAAGATCCTGTGATGGCATTGTACAAGCCGATCAATACTGCTCCTTCTTCAGAAGGTTTGATCGCTGCACGGACGTCAGCATTCGAACCAGTCATCGAGAGACCAGATTCAAATTGGATATGGCGTGACATTTTACCACCTTTCAATGATTTATGGTCACGGTTTTTGATATAATCTTGCGTATGCTCCTCACCAGCTAACCAAGAACCCAAGAAATCTGCTGCAACGGATACAACAACTTGTGCATTGTCAAAATGGTAAGAAGGGATAACAGCTTTACCGAAAGAAGCTCTGTTTGCTTCGATGATACCGCTGTAAGAAACTGCATCAACCTGAACATGTTGTGTTGTAGGGTATTTAGCAGCAAGTGCAGCAATGGCAGCCAAAGTCGACGGACTGTTTACTGTATCCGAAACAATCGTGATCTGTTTTCCGGCAGCCTGTGCTTTATTCAATGCGTCTACAACCGCTTTATCCAATTGTGCCCAACTTACATCCTTGCCACCAATCTGTGGAGCCTGTAATTTAGACATGTCGTATAGATCAAGTACCGAAGCCGAAGTGCTCGCATCTGTACCTTGATTTAATCCAACAGCATTTGGGTTAGCTTCTAACGAGATAGGGCGTCCTTCGCGTGTTCTAACGATTACACTCTGACCATTGAAGGATGAAGCGTAGAAGTTAGGAATACCTGGAGTGATTTCCTCTGGTTTGATCACATAAGGAACAGCCTTATGAATTGGCGTACGGTTACAAGCTGCTAATGTAACAGCTCCCAAACCGAAACCTAAAGCCTTTAAGAAATCACGACGAGGAGTCTTTGTACTTAAACCAGCTTCGTTTAACACATCTTCTACAGGAATAGACTCAGCAAACTCTCCCTTGCTTCCTTCAACAAAAGCAGGTGTTTGATTTAACTCTTCTAAGCCTTTCCAATATTTTTTATTGCTTTCCATTTAAGCTATATATAAGATTCTGTATTTCTAAATTAATTCATTAATAGTGACATTTACCACACTCTAATCCACCGATCATCGCTGCTGTCATCTTCTCACCTTTTTTCAATTTCTCGTGAGCTTCGATCAACTGGTCGTAATAAGCATTATCCTTATTAACCTCAGTCTCTTTGTGACAGTCAACACACCATTTCATGGTTAGTGGTGAGTATTGGTAAACTTCTTCCATATCCTGAATAGGACCGTGACATGTTTGACACTCAACACCCGCTACAACAACGTGCTGGGAGTGGTTGAAATACGCAAAATCAGGAAGGTTGTGAATTCTAACCCATTCAATCGGTCTAGTATTGGTACCGTAAGTTCTGGTTTCTTGATCCCAGTCTACCGCGCGGTATAGTTTCGCAATCTCAGGTGAAGTTTGTCCATCGTAATGGTCAGATGCTGTTACCGTGTTGTGACAGTTCATACAAACATTCGCAGATGGAATAGATGCATTTTTAGATTTGAATGCACCACCGTGACAATATTGACATTCGATTTGGTTTACCCCAGCGTGGATCTGGTGCGAGAATTTAATAGGCTGAACAGGTTTGTAACCTTGGTGAACACCTACGTTCCACATTGTGTTCCATCCTGCAGCTCCTAAAAGACCTACCACCATTAATACCACGAAGAATACCAATTTCTTATTCTTAAGGAATGCTTGAGCAAATTTAGCCGTATTGCTTTCGCCTGCCTCTTCATGTCTTGCCTGTGCCTCAGCAATAGCTGCTTGGTTGTTGGCAATAACACGCTCCAAAGTTTTGGTTACTCTGTTCAACGCGAAGATAACGGCAATGGCAACCACAAATAGGGCAACCAATCCGATGATCATCATGGTGTTTGCATCCGAACTTGCAGCAGCACCGGCAGCAGCAGGAGAATTTTTCTTCTCTTCAGCTTTAACCTTCTCTGCGTCCAAATAAGCTACCATGTCAGCGATATCTGATTCAGATAAACTCGCAAATGGAGTCATCACTGTTGGATACTTCCCTTTCAACTCCAATGCAATTGGGTCTCCAGCATCGATCATACCTTGTGGGTTGTGAATCCATTTCACAATCCAACCCATTTCACGACGTTCTGACAACCCTAACAAGTCAGGTCCAACGCCATTCCTTCCTAACGTGTGACATGACTGACATGCATTCGCTTTGAATAGCGCAGCACCATTCGCAGCATCCTGCGCTTGCGCAGCAGTAGTAACGGCAAATAACAATACCAAACTTACTGATATTGACTTCGCAAGTCTTCCTAAAACGGATGAGATATTTCTCATATTTAGCACTTTATACTATTTTATGTGTAATAATTAATTGTTGACTCTCTACTATAGGTACACAATACCGTACAAAACAATGCACAAAAGTATAACTTATTAAGCAATCACTGACAATTTGATGACTTAATTTATCAATTTATAATCATTCTAAATAGCTTTGCATTTGTTGTCCTACATGCCAATAATTAACACTAATCTGATTTTTTACTCCCAATTATTCCCTAACTTAGTGGTACTATGAGAATAATAATTTGCATTTTATTTTTATTTGTTTTTACCGGTTGTGCGCAGTCGCAACAGCCCAAAACCAAAATCGCTATGAACGACACAACAAAATACAACAAACTAACCCCTGAAGAAGAGTACGTCATCCTTCAAAAAGGTACCGAGAGACCTTTTACAGGAAAACTATTGGACAATAAAGCGAAAGGTACCTATGTGTGCAAACGCTGCGATGCCCCTTTGTACAAATCAGATGATAAGTTTGAATCCCATTGTGGATGGCCAAGTTTTGATGATGAAATCAAGGGTGCTGTGCGCAGGGAGGTCGATGCAGACGGAAGAAGAGTGGAGATTTTATGTGCGAAATGTGATGCCCACCTGGGCCATGTTTTTGAAGGAGAAGGATTCACCTCCAAAAACACGAGACATTGTGTGAATTCTATTTCTATGAAGTTTGTTCCAGCGCCTCCTCAGAAATAACGGAAGATCCGCGGACCAACAGTTCACTTGGAATGGTGATTTTCTGCAATTCCTTGTTCTTTCCTTTAATTTCATTCAAGAGTGTATGGATAAGTTCATTGGCAATGGTTGCAGTATCTTGGGTGACCACCGAAATTCCCGGCTCATATAAGCTGAAAAGGGTGTGGTCATCATAGGCGACCATATGGGGTAATTTCATTTTATATTCCTTGATGGCCTTCAACCCATGGATTGCCAGATAATTCGTAGCAAATAATACAGCATCCAGTTTATTGGATGCGATAAATTCGTGCAATTGTTCGATCGACGATGCCTCATCTTCATCAATCTTGATCTTTTTGATGTAGGCCTGCTGTTGGAAATCGTCAATGGCTTTCATATAACCTTCCAAACGGTCCCGCATCTGGGTCTGGTTCGAAAATAGGGAAACAAAACCGACCCGCTTGTTGGAAGGATTTTCCAACAGGTGCTTGGTGGCCGTAAAAGCTCCATTGAAATTATCTAACACCACATAATTTGTTTCCAAATTTGGGATGTAACGGTCAAATAAAACAACTGGGACGTTATTTTTTATCAGATTAGCCACTGTTTCTTCCAAACCCTCAGGCGGCGTAATGATATAACCATCTACTTGACGATCGTAAAATAGCTGTATAAGTTCTTTAGCCTTTGTTACATCATTGTCCATACTGCAATAAATGATGTGGTAGCCGTTATCATACGCTATCCTTTCGATATACTTAGCTACATTGGAGAAAAATGGATTGGAAATATCTTCTACGATCAATCCTAAAATCTTGGATTGGCCAGTCCGCAGACTCTGTGCTAATTGATTTGGTTTATACCCGACCTTTTTCACATAATCCAATACACGCTTGGTCAATCCTTCACTGATCCGCTTTTCCTTCGCTTTCCCATTCAGGATAAAGGAAACGGTCGTAACGGATACGCCCAAGCTTTTGGCTATGTCTGAGATCAAAATACGCTTCTTCATGTTTGTAGGTTATTGTTGATGTTATACAAACCAAATATATAAAATCAGCTAAATTTTAGCAAATAAATGCTAAATTAATCGCTAAATAATTTGCTAAAAGGGTTTAAATTGATTTAAAAGCTTATATTTGAAAAGCTGTAAATCGAAATAAACTGCATTATGATCATATATTCTAAACGATTTTTACCACTGTTAACTGGCCTTTTATTGGGCACATTGGGTCTAAAGGCTCAAGAGCTCAGCAAATACGTGGATCCTTTCATAGGTACCGGCGGCCATGGCCATACCTATCCTGGAGCGACCGTTCCATTCTCCTTGGTTCAGTTATCACCAGATAATGGTAAGAGCGGCTGGGACTGGGTGAGCGGTTACCATATTTCTGCCGATTCCATTGCGGGCTTCAGCCATATGCACCTCAGCGGAACAGGTATTGGTGATTGGTTGGATATCGCTATTATGCCCCTAACGAACCCTGTGGATCAGAACAGATTGGATACCCGGGTCAGATTCTCCCATCAGGATGAAATGGCAAGCCCCGGATTTTACCAAGTAAAACTAGAGAATGGCATCCTTGCTCAATTGACGGCCTCAGAGCGCGTAGGTTTTCATCAATACCAATTTCCTGCCAGCAGCAGGCCAACCATCCGTTTGGATCTTGCCCATGCTTTTAATTGGGATAGACCGATGGATACCGAAATAAAGATCATTGATAAGCATACCATAATTGGAAAAAGATATTCCTATGGTTGGGCGAATAAACAACATATTTATTTCGCCATCCGATTTGAAAATCCTTTCTCCACCTACTTATTAAATGGGGAAAAAACCAGCTCTTCCAGCGTCTCTCAAACCAACACAAGCACTTCTGGCCCCGTAGAAGCAGTAAATGCACAATTTACCTTTCCTAACCAAAACCAGGTTGCCCTAAAAGTTGCTCTTTCCACGAGCAACGAAGAAAAAGCATTGGCTGCATTGAACGAAATCCCCGATTGGGATTTCATTGCCGCTAAGACTTCAGCCCAAAACAAGTGGGAAAAAGAATTGTCCAAAATCCAAGTAGAATCGGCCGACGAAAAACTAAAAACCATCTTTTATACGGCCCTATACCATACCGCTCTATCTCCTACCTTATATTCGGATGCGGACGGTGCCTATAAAAATTATAAAGGAGAATCCCATAAAATGCCTAATGCTGGACAACGATATACCCTATTTTCCCTTTGGGATACCTTCCGAGCGTTAAAACCTTTATTTACCATTACGCAAGCGGAAAGATATACAGATATCCTCCAGAGTATGATGGCCTTTTACGAAGAGAATGGCCTTTTACCCGTTTGGGACTTGAGTACTTTTGAGACCAATACCATGACCGGCTACCACGCCATCCCTGTTATTGCCGATGCCATCCTCAAAGATTGGCCTGGACTCGATCAGGAAAAAGCTTATCAGGCCATGTTGGCGAGTGCATATCAAAAGATCCGTGAAGTTCCGGCCTATATCGAATATGGCTATGTCCCACAAGATGTGAACGGAGGTTCAGTAACCAAAACATTAGAATATGCTTTTGACGACTATTGTATTTCCTTGGTCGCCAAAAAACTGGGCAAACTAGAGGACTTTAAAACCTTCAGCAAGCGAGCAAAGAATTATATAAACCATTTTGACCCACAAACAGGTTTCATGCGTGCTAAACTAAAAAACGGCCAATTCTTTGAACCTTTTGATCCATTCTATTCGGAACACGATTTCGACAAAAGTCAATATATCGAAGGTAATGCCTGGCAACATTCATTTTTTGTGCCTCACGATGTTAGAGGTTTAGCAAAATTATTCCCTAAAAAGAATGGATTGGAGCTGATGTTAGACACCCTTTTCAAAGCACCATCCATTATGACTGGTGAAAACCAATCTCCGGATGCTTCAGGATTTATTGGCCAATACGCTCATGGAAATGAACCTAGTCATCATATCGCTTATATGTATAGTTACATTGGAAAACCCTGGAAAACCCAGGAAAAAGTCCGCACGATCTTAGACTCCATGTACCATGACCGTCCAGATGGCTATGCCGGTAATGAAGATGCCGGACAAATGAGTGCCTGGGCCGTATGGTCCATGATGGGCTTATATCCCGCTTCACCAGTCAATGGAGAATATGTATTCGGAAGCCCGGTATTGGATAAGGCGAGCATACAAATGCCAAATGGAAAAACATTCCACATTATCGCAAAGGATAATTCTTCCAGGAACAGGTATATCCATTCCATCCGATTGAATGGTAAGAAATACGATAAGCTGTTTATCACTCATTCGGAAATGCTCAAAGGAGGCACCTTGGAATTCCAGATGTCGGAAAAACCGAACTTCAAATTCGGAACAAAAAGGAAATCCTGGCCTACTTCGATGGAAAACTAACCTTTTGTCATACCAAACCATTGGGTATGCAATTTGTTAATTAAGGGAAAGGAGAAATTGAAAAATGCCAGATTTTAACAACAACATCAACATTAAAGATATACAGGATAATAATCCGCAGGATTTTTACAAAAACTTTAAAGAGAAATTGATCGATGTAGAGAAATTTCCTACGATCTACACCTTTAAATTTATCGTGAAAACAGATTCAGACAAAGCGGAGCAGGTGAAAGCGATTTTTACGCATGCCAGCGCTAAGTTTTCCGAAAAAAGCTCTTCAGGCGGGAAATACACTTCCATCTCGATCGAGAACTATGTGAACAATGCAGATGAGGTTATCGACTATTACAAAAAGGTAGCAGAAATACCTGATGTAATGATGTTATAAAAAAGAGAGGGTGTCAAAATGACACCCTCTCTTTTTTATAACATTAGTTAGTATTTAGTAGTTAGTATTTAGACCTATATCGGAACGTCATTGCGAGGAGGCACGACGAAGCAATCTTCCACCACGTCATTGCGAGGAGGTACGACGAAGCAATCTTTCAAAAACCACTTCTTACCTGTCCATTGTTTCCAACGCTTGCTGCACGGCAGCTGGATTTCCAAAATCTATATTTCTTTCCTTCAAACCTATATACATATTACCTGGGATGATGACATAGCGAAATTGAATCTGTGAGCCCAACATCAACAATGCCCCGCCATCATATACATACCGATAAACCACGATTTCATTTTTCTTCAATTTAAAGGTGATGGTAGACATCCTACCTCCTGCCCTGCTTGTATATGGCAACGGAAATGGACCACCACTATAATCCAAATACATCAATACAACTGCAGATGCCATCACGGTTTCCGTTAATTGGGGGACATAAATGTGTGCAATCCGAGCGACGGTTCCATCCATGATAGAGTCCTTCATTCTAACACTAGTTTTCCAGCCAGAATACATCACTCTTGCATCTGCTTTTAAATTAGCGCCTACACCCCATCCTGTAGCTGTCTTTGGACCATAAAGCACCATCTGGGCAGTATTGAAATAGAAATCGCCTACTTTCCCTAAACCCGCGTCGGGAATGACCGTACCTGATAAAAATTGTGACCCATCCTTTCCGTTCGTACCGTTTGTTCCATTTGTACCGTTGGTACCATTCGTGCCATTAGCACCTTTCAGATTGGTACCATTTCCCCAGCCTGCTGCCGTTTTAGGGCCATATAACACCCCTGTTGCCGTCCTGAAATAGAAATCGCCATTTTTACCAATGGCTGCAGTTGGAACATCTGCTCCACTGAATATCGTGGAACCATCAGCTCCCTTTACCCCCGTTACCCCTTGTATCCCCTGATCTCCCTTTTCACCTTGGGGCCCCATTGGTCCAGTATCCCCTTTTTTACATGCGCCTAAGCCAATAATGACGGCCAAGAGCATCATCAATAAATTCGTTTTCATAATGTTTTTCGTTTACTTATTGTTTATGATGTCGAAATTATTTGATTTTGCACCACAAAAATCCATCGATGAGGGAAGAGGGTTCTTGAATGAGTGAATATTGGCTTTTAATGAGGGAAAACTTTTTTACGTAAAAAAAACAAAGGGAGCAACATGTTGCTCCCTTCATCTATAGGTATTCGTTTATTAGTCCTCTTTTGGTTGATCCTTTGCAGGCTTGTCTTCCCTTGGAGGTCTTGGTAATAACGCTTTTCTAGAAAGCTTCAATTTACCTTGTTTGTCAATATCCAATAACTTAACAGTTACCATATCGCCTTCTTTAAACACACCGTCCATGGTTTCAAGACGTTTCCAATCAATTTCAGAGATATGTAATAAACCGTCTTTACCTGGCATGATCTCTACGAAAGCTCCGAAAGGCATAATGGTTTTCACTTTACCTTCATATACTTCACCAATTTCTGGTTTTGCAGTGATCGCTTTGATTCTTGCTAAAGCAGCATCGATAGATTCTTTATTGTCAGCGAAGATCTGAACAACACCTTTATTATCCACTTCTTCAATGGAGATGGTTGCACCAGTTTCACGTTGCATTTCTTGGATGATCTTACCACCTGGGCCAATAACCGCACCGATAAATTCTTTATCGATAAGGATCTGGATGATGCGTGGAGCATGTGGTTTGTAATCTTCACGTGGCTCCGTGATGGTTTTCGCCATTTCACCAAGGATGTGTAAACGAGCTTCTTTCGCTTGATCCAAAGCTTGTGTCAATACTTCCCATTTCAGACCATTGATCTTTAAGTCCATTTGACAACCTACGATACCATTTGCTGTACCGGTTACTTTGAAGTCCATATCTCCTAAGTGATCCTCATCTCCTAAGATGTCGGATAAAATAGCGTATTTACCTGTTTTCTCATCAGAGATCAATCCCATTGCGATACCAGATACTGGCGCTTTGATTTTTACACCGGCATCCATCAACGCCAGTGTTCCTGCACATACAGTTGCCATTGATGAAGAACCATTGGATTCCAGGATATCAGAAACAACACGGATGGTATATGGATTATCTTCCGTAGGAAGCACTTTTTTCAATGAACGCATGGCCAGGTTACCGTGACCTACCTCACGACGACCAGGACCTCTGTTAGGTCTTACCTCACCAGTAGAGAAACCAGGGAAGTTGTAGTGAAGGATAAACTTATTGTATCCATGGAAGAATGCACCATCGATCATCTGCTCATCGTCTTTAGCACCTAAAGTTACAGATGTCAAAGACTGTGTTTCACCACGTGTAAATACCGCAGAACCGTGTGCTGCCGGTAAGTAATCCACTTCAGTCCAGATCGGACGTACCTTACGAACATCACGGCCATCCAAACGGATACCTTCATCCAATAAAAGATTACGAACCGCATCGTACTGTACATCATGGTAATATTTCTTCAATAAGAATTTCGTATCATCATCGATCTCCTCACCCATTGTTTCGAAGAATGCCTCTCCAATGGCTGCGAATTTCTCTGTACGCTCATGTTTCGAAGAACCTGATTTGGCAACTTCATAAACTTGGCTATAGGTAGCATCATAGATAGCTTCACGCAATGCTGGGTTGGAAGGCTCATGATCAAAACCTCTCTTATCATGGGATCCAACCAAGTTGGCCAATTCAACCTGTGCTGCCACTTGTTTTTTGATGGCTTCATGTGCAAAAGCAATTGCTTCTACCATTTCAGCTTCAGAAATCTCGTTCGCCTCACCTTCTACCATCACGATATCCTGTGCAGAACCTGCTACGATAAATTCCAATGTTGCTTTTTCCAAAGCCGATACCGTAGGGTTGATCACTAATTGACCATCTACCTTCGCTACACGCACTTCAGAGATTGGGCCATTGAAAGGAATATCAGAAACAGCGATTGCTGCAGAAGCTGCTAAACCTGCCAAAGCATCAGGCATGATCTCTTTATCTGCAGAGATCAAAGAAACCATTACTTGTGTATCTGCGTGGTAGGTATCAGGGAATAATGGACGTAAAGCCCTATCGATCAATCTTGAAATCAAAACCTCATAATCTGAAAGTCTTGCTTCACGACGTAAAAAACCACCTGGAATACGTCCTGTGGCTGCATATTTCTCTTGGTAATCTACCGATAAAGGAAGGAAATCTGTTCCCGCCTTTGGCTCCTTTGCAGAAACCACGGTCGCTAGCAACATCGTTGCTCCTTGCTTTAAAACTACTGATCCATCAGCCTGTTTAGCCAATTTCCCAGTCGACAATTCAATGGGAGCTAACCCGCCACCCATGTCAATTGTTACTTTCTTTTCGTTATAACTCATTGTTCGTTCGTTTTGATGCACTTGCGTCAATTTACATGCATCTATTTAATTTGACATTTTTAATCGCACAAAGGTAAAAAATTTTTATTTCTATCGCATCAATAAATGATACATAAGATATCACAAAAAGAAAGAGCCCCGAAATTCGGGGCTCTTCTGTTTTTTTACTAAAAGCTTATTTGATGATATCACGCAAGCCTAAGCCTTTGATGATCGCACGATATCTGTTGATATCTTTTTTGTACAGATAAGCTAATAAAGAACGACGTTTACCTACTAACATTTGTAGAGAACGTTGTGTGTTAAAATCTTTTCTGTTTTTTTTCAAATGCTCAGTTAAGTGAGCGATTCTTTTAGTGAATAAAGCTACTTGTCCTTCTGCAGAACCAGTGTTTTCTGCTGCACCTGCAAATTCTGCGAAGATATCAGCTTTGTACTCTTTACTTAAATACATTCTTGAATAATATTAAAGCGTTAAAAAATTTATTAATTGGCTGCAAAGATAATGTTTATCAGCAACTTTTTAAAATTATTATTCATTTACAGGGAATTACCCAATCCTTTATACCTTGATATAGATTTTCTTTTGGTCCAACCAGTAACAGATGGCCCACATAAAAGCCAGAAAGCACAGGGAATACACAAAAGAACCTACCTCTGTAGGACCAGGAATCTGCGCACAAACATTTTTATAGAACCAAGCCAATGGTGTGGTGAACAAGGCTTTTCCATCCTCCGCAAATCCGTTTGGAATTCGGATCAAAGCTAATGATTTTGGTAATAACCCACTCAACACAAAAATGAACAATGGGTTTTTCCCGAACACATCGAAAAACTGGGTAAGCTTATTCTTGACTCCCTGTACCTCGATATACCAGATCATCGCTCCGATCGTCATCACGCCCAATCCTGTTGTGTATAACACATAGGAACTGGTCCATATTTTTTTGTTGATGGGAAATCCTAAAGACCAGGTCCAAGCCAATACCAATAGAATAAACCCGGTCACAAACATCCCAGACAACAATTTGAAATGTGGTTCCTGACTCTGTGGAACTCGTGTCCAAAGCCAATCCACCTGTCCCTGTTTTTTGATAAATACCCCCGCCAGATAACCGAATACCACTTGGATTACCGCAGGCATGGCACTCACGAAACCTTCCGGATCAAAGGGAACCCCCTCACCTTTATACATATGGGCTACCCCCAGAATCTGTTTATCGATCGCTGTTCCAAACCAGCCTTCCAACGAATAGGGATCCCCCGTTCCTAAAAATGCGCTCAGTCCCCAATATCCCAAAAGGATAACCGCCGAAATATAAATTAGGGTCCGAGGCTTAAAATAATAGGCTAATACAGATGCAAAAAAGTAGGCAATAGCAATGCGCTGTAAAACCCCTAAAATCCGAACCCCTTTTTCAGGATCCACACTGCTAACCCACTCTCGGAATTGCAGCGTCCCATCCACCCATTGTACAAAAGGAAACCAGTTGAGCCCTAATCCAATCAGGAAAATGAGAATCGTTCGCTTGATGACTTTCTTCCAGAATACCCCATCCCCTGCCTCTTGGAGGCGTGGAATCACAAAGGACATCGCATTTCCTACGGCAAACAGAAAAAATGGAAACACCAAATCGGTTGGCGTACAACCGTGCCAAGGTGCATGTTTTAGCGGGGCAAACATCGATGACCAAGTACCTGGATTATTCACCATGATCATTAGCGCCACTGTAGCACCTCTGAACACATCCAAAGAGTAATAACGTTGCTTCATAATTTAATAATTCTAACTAAGGTACAATTATTATTGGGCATTCAAAGCTCAAATAATGCAACATTTAGTTTGAAAGGCAGAAAACACGCATAAACACGCATGATAAAAACCGAACCTTTGCATAGGTTTTAAATAGTAGAACCCTACTTATTAAAAAATTTAAAAAGAATTTGTATGTTAAGAAATTTTTAACATAACTTTACAATAAGTTTAATAAAACGTATTAGCCGTGGATAACCTAAAATTGTCGATATTAAAAAGTTTATACTTTTCAAGTCCGCAATCGATTGCAGAGCTTAGCTCCTCTATTGGGAAGAGTGTGCCCAACATAACGAATTCTATCCATAAACTTCTTCAATCGGATCTGATTCAACAAGACGGGCTTGCTCCTTCAACGGGCGGAAGACGAGCTGCTCAATTCATTCCAAACAGCCAACAGCTTCCATTAATCGTTTGTGTGGCAATCGATCAATTTTACACATCGGTCGTTGTTACTGATTTCAAAAACGAATTTCAAACGGAAATCTCTACCAAACGAATTCCACTCAAAGGGGCAAATGCATATGAAGAATTGGTTGCCTTTATCAGGCAAACCATGTTGTTGGTCCAAGAAAAACCCATCTATGGCATAGGGGTCAGTATTCCAGGTTTTGTGGATAGTAAATCCGGGAAAAACAATTCCTTCACAGCTGAATCACCTTTTTACGATTTTCAGGCCAATTTAGGTAAAACGTTTAACCTACCGGTTTTCATCGAAAATGATTCTTCAGCAATCGCTATAGCGGAACACTATTTTGGACAAGCCAAAGACGCCAGAAACGTCATGGTGGTAAACCTAAATTGGGGTGTAGGACTGGGAATGATCATTGACAACGAACTTTATCGTGGTCATTCAGGATATGCAGGAGAATTTAGCCACATACCCTTATCAAACCAAAACAAGCTTTGTTCTTGTGGCAAAAAAGGTTGTCTGGAGGTGGAAGCATCGCTGATCGCAGCGATTGAGTTTGCGACCGAGAAACTTTCAAAAGGTGAAGAATCTTCTTTATTAAAGGATTATCAGCAGCAAAATAACCACATCACTGGCGATCAATTATTAACTGCGGCAAATGCTGGGGATCAATTGGCAATAGAGGCGATAAGTCGTATCGGGTATATGTTGGGCAAGGGGATAGCTACCCTGATTCACATTATTAATCCAGAAATGGTGGTGGTTTCAGGCCGTGGTGCACAGGCAAAAACCATATTAGCACCTCAGATCAATTCCGCCCTATTGGAATTTACCATCCAACGATTATCAAAAAACACTAAAATCCAATTTTCAAATACCAAACACATTCAACTATTAGGATCTGCCTGCGTCTGCATTGGTAATTCAGACAAGAGCATATACAAGAATTATTTAACAGAAATTTAATCAATTAAATCATCAACAAATGAGTAATCTTTACGCAAAAAGTTGCAGTATAATGTTGGTTATGCTATTGAGCATTACGACATTATTTGCACAGCAAACTGTTACGGGGCGAGTAACAGATGCTAACGGTCCATTGGCTGGTGTCAGTGTTACGGTGGTGGGTACCAACCGGGCTGCACAATCAGACCAAAATGGTAATTACAGCATCCAAGCTGATAATGGCCAAAAAATCCGCTTTTCAAGTATGGGTTATGGTTCTCAGGAAATCACTGTTTCTGGAGCTACCCATAATGTAACCCTATCTGTCGACAATAGCAACATTGATGAGGTTGTAGTAACGGCAATGGGGGTTAAAAGAGAGCGCAGAGCACTTGGATATTCTTTCCAAGAAGTAAAAGGCGAATCTTTAACAGATGCGCGTGAAAATAACGTAGCGAACGCTTTAGCTGGTAAGGTTTCTAACCTTCAGGTTGTTAAAGGTTCTGGAGGACCGGCTTCTTCATCCAAAATTATCTTAAGAGGTTTCAATTCATTAACTGGCGACAACCAGCCTTTGATCGTTGTGGATGGTGTGCCGATGGATAATTTTGTTGGAGCAAGCAATAACGACTTTTGGAATCCTACTGCCGATATGGGTAGCGGTCTTGGCGACTTAAACCCAGAGGATATCGAAAGCATGTCGGTTTTAAAAGGTGGTGCCGCATCCGCTTTATATGGTTCAAGAGCTTCCAATGGGGTTATCTTGATCACAACAAAATCAGGTAAAGCTAAAGATGGTGTAGGAATCAGTTATTCGACCATTACAGGTATTGAAAACATGTTTATGACACCTGAACTTCAAAGCACATTCTCACAAGGTGCTGGTGGTATTTATGGTCGTTTGGCGAGTACTTCTTGGGGAGCAAAGATTGCTGGCCAGGAAGTCGATATGTGGGATGGTTCTAAAGCCAATCTTTCCGCTTATGACAACATGTCCAACTTCTTTAAAACAGGTTTCAGCACTACACAGAACATCAACTTCCAACAGGCGATTTCTGACAAAGTAAACCTATACACTTCTGCCACTTACCTACATGATGATAGCAAAACGCCAGGGATGAAGTTGAACAGATTGAACTTGATCAACCGTGTAAACGCTAAATTTGGTGAAAGAAACCAATGGAGTACTGATGTAAAAGTACAATACATGAAAAACATGGCTTATAACAGAGCTGTAGGTGGTCATAACGATGGTAACTTCTACTCCCAGGTTCTATTGTTTCCACGTTCATTGGATATTACCCAATTCAAAACAGGGATGGATGAACTAGGGGTGAATCAAATCTGGTATACGGATCCAGCTGATGCACCGGTAAACCCATATTGGGCTGCTCATAACAAGTTGAGTACAGATACCCGCGACCGTTATTTAATGAACGCTACGGTAAAATACGATTTCAATGATTGGTTAAGTGCTGATGCACGTGTGGGTACTGATACCTACAGCACCAAATACGAATCCAAAACCTATACAGGGGCAAACTTGAACAACTCCTACTCTACTGGGGTGGATAAGTTCTATGAAAACAACTACATTGCTAGTATCCACGCGAGAAAAGATAATCTTTTTGGAAACTGGGGTGGTGCTTTGTCGCTTTATGGACAGATCATGGAGAGAAACAGAAATGGAATCAATTCTTCAGCAGGAAACCTACGTGTTCCAAACCTTTTCACATTAGGTAATAACATTGGAAACCCAAGTATTTCTGAAAGTATTTCCAGAAAACAGATCAACTCGGTTTACTCCAGCTTAGATATCAACTATAGTAATTTCTGGTTTATTACTTTGACGGCAAGAAATGACTGGACTTCTACTTTACATCCAGACAATAACAGTTACTTCTACCCTTCTGCAAGTACATCCTTGATCATCTCTGATCTTGTACGTGTAAATGGGGAAATGCCATCTTGGTTCTCTTTTGCAAAAATTAGAGCTTCTTATGCCGAAACTGGTCGTGATATGGACCCATACCAATTATACAACACGTATAATGTAGGTAATGACCCGAACAACGTAACGACAGCTTCCAAAGGAAATATCCTCTTCAATCCAGGTGTAGTGAATGAGTTGCAGAAAAGTTTTGAAGCAGGTTTTGAAACCAGGTTCTTGAATGATCGTATCGGAATCGACTTTGCGTATTACAAAACTAATTCGACCAATCAGTTGATCAATATCCCAATGAACAACCTATCAGGATACCAAGGGTTCAAAGCTAATGCTGGTAATATTCAAAACCAAGGTTTCGAGGTGGTTTTCAATGCGAACATCTTAAGAGATACCCCATTGAAATGGGATCTTAGAGCAAATGTATCCCACAACCAGAACAAAATCATCAAATTACATGATGACGTAAAACGTACGGAACTAGGCGGATATGATGATGTGAAAATCTTTGCTGAAGAAGGCAAGTATTATGGTGCCATCTACGGAACACGATTCTTAAGAGTTGAGGATGTAGAATCTGAGCATTATGGAAAGTTGATCTTGGCTTCCCAAACTGGGCTTCCACAAAAAGCTTCTGGTCCTACAACCATGTTGGGTGACCAAACAGCACGTGCATTGGTAGGTATAACCAACTCTTTTTCTTATAAAAACTTCGGATTGAGCTTTCAGGTCGATGGTCGTTTCGGTGGTAAATTCTTCGCAGGAACACACCGTGCTATACAGTTAAGTGGTTCGTCTGCAGAAACCGTAGTGAATGGTGACCGAGCTAATTTCGTAGTGGATGGAGTTATCTTAGATAAAGACACCTATGTACAGAACAACAAAGAAGTAAGTCCTGAAAACTATTGGGCAGCTGTTGCTGGCAATGGTAACTTAGGGATTACGGAACACAACCTATTGAATGCAACAAACATCCGTATCCGAAACTTAATGTTGAACTACAGCATCCCAAGTCAGGTGCTGAAGTCCTCAGCTGTAAAATCTGCAAAATTCGGAATCTCAGTGAACAATTTAGCGATGTTAAAAAGCTATGGAAAAGGGGTTGATCCAGAATCGACCTTTGCATTGAGCACCAATGCCGTTGGATTTGAATACTTATCTTTCCCAACTTCCAGATCTTTCTTCCTTAATATTTCTGTAGGCTTCTAATTAGACAATCATGAAAAATATCATATCAAAAATAACTTTCGCTTTGCTTATTGGAGGAATAACTGCTTCCTGTAGTAAATTCGAAGAATTAAATACCAGCCCAACAGCGGCGAATGAAAATCAGGTAAAACCTGAATATTTTCTAAACAACGCCATTATTGGCGCGCAGCAAGATCCACACATTGCAGAAAGGGTATATGTGTACTATTGGAAAACCGCAGCAAGACATCATTATTTCAATTACCTAAACATGGGTGTTGATGATGATACGTTTAATGGTGATTATTGGCGTTATATTTCCGAATGGTTGAACAATGCGAATGCAGCCATCGAGATAGCCGAAAAGCAAGCCGCCAATGGAACCGCAGCTGCACACAATGAAAACGTGAAACAAGTGGCTCGTATCTGGAGAGCTTATCTGATGAGTGAACTATCGGATAACTTTGGACCTGCCCCGATCGAATCGTTCAAAGGAACCAACCCAACTTTCAATACGGTTCAAGAGGTTTACAACTATCTTTTTGACGAGTTAAAAGATGCTACCAGCAAAATTGATGTAAGTGTTGCAAATGGTGATATCAAATCTTACGATGCGGCTTATGGTTTCAATTGGGAGAATTGGATCAGATTTGCCAATTCCATGAGGATGCGTTTCGCTATGCGCTTGTCTGAAGTAGATGCGGCGAAGGCAAAATCAGAATTTGAGGCCGCAGTTGCTACGAATAAATTCATCGAAACGAAAGAACAGAACTTTGGTGTTCAAGAAAAAGATGGTTGGGACCCACTTTCAGGCGTCATGTCCAGAAGCTGGAACACACAAATCCTTTCAGCTACCCTCAACAATATATTCATCGGTTTAGGAGGTATTAAAACAGCCGATCAATTTACCAATCAAGGCATAATAGAAAAGATCAAACCTGAGGATGATTTTGGAACACGATATCTTTCCAATTTCTCGGTAAAATCCAACGATCCTTCTCAAGGATACTATTTGGATGGTATGCCAAATAAAATGGACCCACGTGCTTATAAAGCCTTCTTCGTTCCTGGAAATAAAACGGATGGAGAATATTGGCCGGCAGCCAGCACCCAAGAAGCTTCTATCAAGGTTTCAGATACACGGACAGATAATTTAGATACAAAATACACCTGGAATGCTTTCACTGGTGGAACATGGGGTGGTCTAGCATCTAACCTGGTATTTCGTGGTCAGAATGGTCGCCTACCTGGAATGATCAACAAGTTCAGAACGAGTACACAGAAAAGGTTGTTCTTTGCTTCTTGGGAATCCCATTTCCTAATGGCCGAAGCGGCATTGAGAGGTTGGACAACCCCGATGTCGGATAAAGCCGCTTATGAAAAAGGTATTGAACAGAATTTTGAATATTGGGGTGTGAATAGCCATTTAGCAGCATATAAAGCTTCTACCAACTATAACCGCGTGGGTACTTCTGTAAGTTATGACCATGTTACGGAACCACCTGCTTCTCATACCGTAAAATTCATTGATGCATACACTGGGGCACCTGGAACTGCGCAGATTCCGTATCCTTCCAATACCATTTATAAAAATGGTACGGTGAAGAATGATAAACTAACAAAGATCATCACGCAGAAATACATTGCTACATTCCCTTATATGGCTTTGGAAGCATGGAGTGATCACCGAAGATTAGGTTTACCATTTTTCGAAAACCCTGCTGTTGAACAACCAATCCAAACCATGTTACAGTTGAATTCATCTAATTACACAAAAAACCAGGTGAATTTCTTCCCACAACGTTTGAGATATCCTTCATCTTTCCGCTCTGCCGATCAGACTAATTACGACAAAGCTGTTACGCAGTTAGGTGGTGAAGACCAAATATTTACCCCGCTTTGGTGGGCTAAAAAGAACTAAAGGTTCAATTTTTAATATAATGGTTTCTCGTGGGGCGCCCTGCCCCACGAGATTTTTTTATTTATTAATTTTCCTCATAATAATAGGAGTAATCAATTCCTTTCATGAACATTTCGCGGCTGTTAATATCCTCAGTCAATGCATCTGAAATTGCCTTCTTTAACAATTGGCTATCGACAACACTTATTTGCATTGCTTGATGATAGTCATTCTTAGTAATTTTGCTCCAATCGACACATTTTTTCAATGTCTGCTTGAACATAAGATCCAACCAGATGCGCATACTTCTACCATTTCCTTCCATAAATGGATGAGCAATATTCATTTCAACATATTTATCAAGTATTTGATTGAAATCTTCCTCTGGCATTAATTCAATCTCTTTTAAAGTGTTTGGTAAAAATTGAGCCATGGCAAATTGAAATCCGCCTTTTGCAATATTTTTAGTGCGAATTTGACCAGCAAATTCATACAATCCACCAAACAAATAAGCATGTATTTGTTGCAGACCCTTAACCGTTCCTACTTCAATGTTATCTATAAAGGAACTCTCATATAAAGAATATGCTTTATTCTTACTCTTACCATCAATAGATTCGTCACTATACGTAAACCATTCTATGAATCTATTTGCTTTATTTCCAGGAAAGGTTTTTCCGAGTATAATAATCCCGTTATAATCCAATACATCTGCAAATCTCCTTTTACCATCCGGAGCCAAAAATTTCAACTGGTTAGTGATACTAACCACTTCATTATTTTCTTTTTTAAGCTTAGTTTTAAGATATTTCCAATAGTTCCGCGCTTTGGAATAATCATCTTGATCAGTTAATACCGCAATTATATCCAATACTGAAAACCACCATTTAGTATTTTCTTCATCCCAAATAGCACGAACTTCACGGTCATTGAAAAAACGGATAGAAATCTTATTCATACGCTCCAGTTTTTTAAATTTTAATATAAACCAAGCAATTTATATAACAAAGATAAAGAAATATTGCACCCCTTTTTATTATCTTGTAAGCCACAATAAAACCAAATTTTATGAGATCTGCCATCTGTACTTTGTTTCTGATTTGCTACTGTTTATTTACTTCTGCCCAACAACCCAATAAAGCCCAATGGCTAGAAGACGACCGCTTCGGTATGTTCATTCATTGGGGGCTGTACAGTGCCACGGAAGGGATCTGGAAAGGCGAAAGACTTAGACACCCGAACAACTATGCCGAATGGATCCGATACCGGAACCGGATTGGGGAAGCCGAATACGGAGCGCTTGCCAAACGATTCGACTGGGATAAAATCAATCCAGAAGAATGGGTGTTACTGGCCAAAAAAGCCGGCATGAAATACATCATCATTACCTCTAAGCACCATGATGGTGTTGCCCTTTGGGATACAAAGGTAGGTGATTACTCCCTACCCAAATTAAGTGGGACCAATAGGGATGTGATCAAGGAAATTGCTGAAGCCTGTAAAAAACACAACATCAAACTCTGTTTCTATTATTCCCATTGGATCGATTGGCAACATCCATATGCATGGAATCATAACCAGGAAATTACCGGAAGGGTTACAGATGCTCAATACAACCAATATTGGCAAGAAAAAGTGATCCCTCAGGTCAGGGAGTTGCTAAGTAATTATGGTGATATTGAGATGATGTGGTTTGACATGTGGATCCCCTACCAACAAAGCATCATCAAAAAAGAACAGTTGGACCAATTGGCCAACCTGATCCACGACCTGCAACCCAACTGCCTGATCAACTCCCGTTTGGGGCTACCTATAGAAAACGAACATGTGGACTTCGAAACATTGGGTGATAACCAATTTGGATCGGCTTATACCACCCATATCTGGGAAACACCTGGAACGATCGCTCATTCCTGGGGATTCAATGCCTTGGAGAACGAATGGAAATCAACCAATCAACTGTTCCAATCCTTGATCAATAATGTGAGCCTGAATGGATCTTATACCTTAAATATTGGCCCTAGAGCAGATGGATCGGTTCCGTATGAAGGAATTGAACGATTAGAGACCATGGGGAAATGGCTTGCTAACTATGGCGAATCGATATATATGAACACCGGATTGGAAATTCGGTCTTCCCAACACGATTGGGGAAAGATCACCTTGAACAAAAAGACTGGTGCATTGTATCTGCATGTGTATAATTGGCCGTTGGATAAAATTCTTCGGGTAACTGGGCTAAGCAGTAAGCCCAATAAGGTGGAACTATTGACTTCCTCCGGTCGCAAGGCATTGAAATTTGAGCAGAATGGCCCTTTATTGCATATACATTGTGCAGGGGATCAACCTAATCCTTATGTTTCAGTGATCAAGCTGACGATGGATAAGTTGGATATCAACAAGGAAATCGTAGGGGAATCTACATTTGGAGGATTTAGTTTGAATGCCAAAAACACGATCAGTAAGGGACTGGAGTTTAAGGGATTTGATGGGACTAGTCCGGATCATTTGAAGCTTAAAGCGAATCAAAAAGTGAGCTGGAAAGTATATGTACCAAAATCAGGAAATTATCAATTAGAGGCTTCTTTACATAATCCTGCCAAAGAAGATATAGGACTGACCATTACTGCGAATGGCAGAACTTGGAAGGCAGTGGCCAAGCCTAATGGAAAGATTACTGTGGAACCTAACCAGAATTGGTATGTGGAGGAGTTTTTGGATGTGGTATTGGGTGAATTTTCGATGGATAAGGCGCAGGAGATACAGGTTGATTTTCAAGCAGAGAAAGAAGTGTTGTTTAATAGGATCTGGCTTTCGGAAAAATAAGATTAAATTTTGGAGAATTAGGATTTGACCTTAGGAGAATTTGGAACTGTTTTTTTATAAACAGGATCTAAAGAAAAAGCTTCTTTTGAGGTGAGGTGATTGCTTGCTTTTTTCTTTTTTCAAGTGAGGTGTAAGTGACTTGTAAGTGAGTTGTAAGTGCTAAAAGTCACTTACAACTCACTTACATGGTACTTATACCTTGCTTGCAAATTGAAGACAAAATGTCTTGTCCTTTCCACGTCATTGGGAGGCCAGCGTCATTGCGAGGAACGAAGCAATCTTCCCGCATGTCATGGTGAGCGGAGTCGAACCATCTGTTCGTATGCCAGCGTACAGATCCTTCGACTTCGCTCAGGATGACAGGGAGAAAGATTGCTTCGTCGTGCCTCCTCGCAATGACGGGATGGTTGACAAAAATAACAGGCTGAACCATTTATCATGATTCAGCCTGTTCTGTTCGCTTGTAGTGTCTAAATACTAAATACTCACTACTAAATACTCAAAAACTAAATAGCTAACGTTTTCTCCTTCAACCAAGCAGCATGTTCTTCATCCAATTTCGGGCTTAATTTCTCAAATACCCAAGCATTGTACCTATTCAACCAATCAATATGCTTTTGATCCAATAAAGTTTTATCCACTAAATCCGTAGCAATATAACAGATCGTCAAGGTCTCAAAATCCATGAAATCGC
The DNA here is from genome assembly GCF_037126265.1 of Sphingobacterium tenebrionis. NCBI lineage: Bacteria > Pseudomonadati > Bacteroidota > Sphingobacteriia > Sphingobacteriales > Sphingobacteriaceae > Sphingobacterium > Sphingobacterium tenebrionis. Next base: position 21,257 of record NZ_JAYLLN010000015.1, on the reverse strand, counting down.
CAAAATAATTGCTTTCAACCGCTTTCGATAACACCAAATTCTCAATACGAATACCATATTGACCTTCACGATATAATCCCGGTTCAATAGAGGTAATCATGCCCTCTTCAATCAGGATATCAATCGCAGCCATATTGAACACCTGTGGACCTTCATGCACATTCAAAAAGAAACCTACCCCATGACCTGTCCCATGTCCATAATTACGCAATTGCTCCCAAATTGGACGTCTCGTAATCGCATCAATCGAATATCCCCTTGTACCTTTTGGAAAGATTGCCTGAGAACCTTCAATAGTTCCTTTCAGCACCAAGGTATAATCTGTTTTCTCCTCCGCTTTAATATTTCCAAGAGAAACAACACGCGTAATATCCGTTGTTCCATCCTTATATTGACCTCCGGAATCCACCAATAATAGTCCTTCTGGTTTTAGTGTAGCATTGCTTTCTTCGGTCGCTTTATAATGTGGCAAAGCACCGTGCTCCAGATAACCGGCAATGGTATCAAAAGAAATATCCACAAAACCATCATTTTCTGCGCGAAATCCTTGCAATTTCTCAGCAATGGAAATCTCGGTCAATTCACCTTTGCCGACTTCCTCTTCCAACCACTTAAAGAATTTGGTCAGAGCAACACCATCTTTCACCATGGCATTGCGTGTATGTTCGATCTCTACCCCATTCTTAACCGTTTTCAGGTTAGTGGATGGATTGGTCTCCTCTACAATTTCAACCCCATCAGCAACAGCATCATAAAACGCAAAACAAGTGCGTTTGGTATCCAACAAAATTCTACCGTTGGAAATAGACTTCACCGCATCAAATGCCTTTTCATAATCCTCTACTTGTACCCCCGAAGCATTCAATGATGCTACCTCTTCATTCGAAAGTTTTCCATCAGCAATGAAAAGGGTGTTTTTATCCGCTTGGATCAGGAAGAAGCCCAATACCACCGGATTACAATGCACATCATTACCACGGATGTTCAATAACCAAGCAAGGTCATCCAAGGATGAAACCAAATGGTTATCTACACGTTTATCTTTCAATTTAGCTTTAACGGCCTCGATTTTTGAAGCCGTCGATTGACCTGTTGTTTTTTCATCCAACAAATAGGCTTTTTCCAAAGGCAATGCTGGTCTATTCTCCCAGATCGGATCCAACAGATCTAAATGTCCATTTACATGGATTCCTAGGGGTTGTAGTTCCTGTTGAACAGCCTGAGCGACCGCCACGGCTGCCAGGTTACCATCAAAAGCAACAGTATCGCCTTCTTTTAATTGTTTTGCAAGCCAAGTAGCATATTCTGGTTTTCCCTGTACCTGAAGTTTCACCAATTCAAATCCTGTCCCTTCCAACTGCTCTCCAGCCTGAACAAAATAGCGTGAATCTGTCCAAAGACCTGCAAAATCTGCGGTGATCACCAATGTACCTGCCGAACCGGTAAATCCGGATGTCCAAGCAATACATTTATATCGGTCTGGAAGATACTCACTGATATGTGGGTCAGAGGATGGGATAATATAGGCATCTACACCTTTTTCTTTCATCTGCTCCCGGATGGAAGCTAATTTTTCGATGTGATTCATTATGTAATTTTTAATATTCCACGCAAGTTATAAAAACTCTCTTAATTAATACATTACCTTAATCATAGATTTGAAATTTTACACTTTTAATGCACTACTTGTTTAGTAGATTACGATATTTGCTAGCTATGAGAAGATTTTTTTCATTTTTTTCGATGCTGACATTGGTCACTGTGCTGGGTACAGCTCCGGTGTTGGGCCAAGGGATTAAACCAAAAATCCAATCTGCCTTTCAGACTTTCCAAAAAAGCCCTGCCCTTCAAAGTGGCTTGGCTTCTTTAACGGTCATCAACGCGAAAACCGGCGAAGTGGTTTTTGATGGCAACAACAAAATCGGAATGCCTACAGCATCCACCCTCAAGGTCATCACCTCCATAACCGCCCTCGAACTTTTGGGCGCGGACTATACCTTTCCGACAAAACTCTATGTTACTGGAGATGTCGACTCCTTGGGTGTATTGAATGGAGACATCATTATTGAAGGCTCTGGAGATCCTACTTTGGGTAGTGATCGCTACGAACAGACTAAAGCGGCTACTATCCTTTCCAAATGGAAAGAGGCCATTCTTAAACTGGGAATCAAACAGATAGCAGGAAGTATTATTGCCAATGACCAACTTTATAATGGATATGATGTACCGGGCACTTGGATGTGGACCGATATCGGCAATTACTATGGAGCAGGTGTATCAGGCCTGAATTGGAAGGAAAACAAATTGGGCATCAATTTCAGTCCATCTAGACCTGGCCAACCGGCAACTCTTCAACCTGTAAAAACGCCTCCATTTTTCCAGATGATCAACCAGGTAAGCACTGGGAATGTGGGTTCGGGAGATAATGTATATGCCTATTCTGCTCCCTATTCCAATACGATCTATTTAAGAGGGACCTACGGAAGTGACCTGAAGAAAACCATTGAGATATCCGTTCCAGACCCTGCCCTGTATCTTGCGTACGATCTTTCTGAAGTTCTTGCCCAAGATTCCATTGCAGTGTTGGATACCATCATCACCTTTCAAGGTTTAAAAAATAGAGACCCACAATACCTGATCAGCGGGAATAAAAAGCTGATCCATACCCACCATTCTCCGAAGTTGATGGAGATTGTACATTGGTTCAACCAAAAGAGTATCAACCTTTATGGAGAAAGTCTATTGAAGGTCATTGGAGGCATTTCCGCCAACAAAACCAATACCAGCGAAGCAGCCAATCTGGTCGCTAAGTTCTGGCAAAATAAATTAAAGATTTCACCGAGTGAAATCAATACCTTTGATGGTTCGGGATTATCGCCACAGAACCGGGTTACGACCCAAGCAATGGCCAAGATCATGCAATATGCCAAAGGAAGAACCTGGTATGCCGATTTTCTAAAATCTTTGCCCAATGTGAATGGGACATCCATGAAAAGCGGGACTATAGGAGGTGTATTAGGCTATACCGGCTATCAAAAAGCTGCCGATGGCCAAGAATATACCTTTTCCTTATTGGTAAATAATTACCAAGGATCAGCCTCCTCGATGAGACAGGCCATGTTTAAATTATTAGATGCATTAAAATAGATTATTCAGGCAATAATCGACACATATAAGTATAAACTAAAATTGTAATGAGTAACATCAACAGAAAGAAAGACGCATTAACCTACCATTCTATGGGGCGTCCAGGTAAAATTGCCGTTGTACCAACAAAACCACACAGTACCCAAAGAGATTTAACATTAGCCTATTCTCCTGGTGTAGCAGAGCCTTGTTTGGCGATTGCAGAAAACAGCGAGGATGCATATAAATATACTGCAAAAGGAAACTTAGTAGCGGTTATCAGTAATGGTACTGCTGTACTAGGTTTAGGTGATATCGGTGCGCAGGCCGGAAAACCAGTGATGGAAGGTAAAGGTCTATTATTTAAGATCTTCGCGGATATCGATGTGTTTGACATTGAATTGGACACCAAGAATGTTGATGAATTTGTAAACATCGTAAAAGCATTGGAACCTACATTCGGGGGGATCAACCTGGAGGATATCAAAGCGCCAGAGTGTTTTGAGATTGAAAGACGCTTAAAGGCAGAGATGAACATCCCGGTGATGCACGATGACCAACATGGTACAGCGATTATTTCTGGTGCAGCCTTGATCAACGCCTGCGAATTGCAAGGTAAGGATATTGCTGATGTGAAAATCGTAGTGAACGGTGCAGGTGCTGCTGCTATTTCTTGTACAGCCATGTATGTTGCGGTTGGTGCAAGAAAAGAGAACATCGTGATGTTAGATAGTAAAGGGGTTATCCGTAACGACCGTGACAACTTAGATGCAACAAAAGCAGAATGGGCAACCGACCGTGACATTCATTCCTTGGAAGATGCCGTGGCAGGTTCGGATGTTTTCATTGGTTTATCCAAAGCGGATGTATTGACCAAGGAGATGTTATTGACCATGAACAGTAATCCGATTGTTTTGGCGATGGCTAATCCAAATCCTGAAATTGCTTACGATCTAGCGGTTGAAACTCGTGATGATATCATCATGGGTACTGGACGTTCCGATTATCCTAACCAGGTGAACAATGTATTGGGATTCCCTTATATTTTCCGTGGTGCATTGGATGTACGCGCTACAGCCATTAATGAAGACATGAAAATCGCTGCTGTTCGCGCAATTGCCGAATTAGCGAAACAAAATGTACCTGAAGAGGTTAACATTGCCTATAACCAAAGTAATATCCGTTTTGGTAAAGATTATGTGATCCCAAAACCAACCGATCCACGTTTGATCACGGAAGTATCTATTGCGGTTGCTAAAGCAGCTATTGCTTCTGGCGTTGCTCGTAAGACCATCGAGGATTGGGATGCCTACCGGGAAGAACTTCATAAACGTTTGGGTAAGGAAGACCGCATCATCCGCAATTTATCTGCAAAAGCAAAAACCAACCCTAAACGTGTGGTATTCGCAGAGGCTGATAACACCAAAACCCTTCGTGCTGCCCAGATCGTAAAAGAAGAAGGCATTGCATTCCCTATTTTATTAGGTAACAAAGAGAAGATCCAAAACATCATCAAAGAATATGCTTTTGAATTGGATGGGGTGGAGATCATCGATCCGCAAGCGGAGATTGACTCGCCACGTTTCGAAAAATATGCAGAGCATCTTTACAAGAAAAGACAACGTCGTGGCATCAATAAATTGGATTCCCGAAAATTGATGACCAATAGAAACTATTTTGCTGCCAGCATGGTTGAATTTGGTGAGGCAGATACCTTGATTTCTGGATTGACCAGAAATTACGCATCTACGATTCGTCCGGCTTTGCAGGTGATTGGTGCCAAACCAGGAAGCCGTGTTGCAGGTATGTACATCATGATGACCAATAAAGGACCTTTATTCTTTGGTGATACCACCGTTAATGAAGACCCAACACCACAGGAATTGGCTGATATTACGGTATTATTGGATTCTGCTGTTAAGCGATTCAATATCAAACCACGTATTGCTATGTTATCCTACTCCAACTTTGGTTCCAATGAAGGAACGGTTTCCGATAAAGTTCGCCAAGCGGTGAAGATCCTTCATGCAGAACATCCTGAAATCGTAGCTGATGGTGAGATCCAAGCGAATTTTGCATTGAACCCAGAAATGTTGTCCGCTAATTTCCCATTCTCTGCATTAAATGGCGAAGCAGCAAATACCTTGGTATTCCCTAATTTGGAATCCGGTAATATTGCCTATAAGCTATTACAGGAAGTTGGAAATGCAGAAGCTGTAGGACCAATCCTATTGGGAATGAACAAGCCTGTCCATGTATTGCAATTAGACAGTTCCGTTCGTGAGATCGTGAACATGGTTACCATTGCGGTGGTGGATGCCATTGAGCACGAAAAAAACAACAATAACTAACATTTCCGTATGTACGAATACATCAAAGGAAAATTAGTAGTAAAAGCGCCCACCCACGTTGTTATAGACGTAGGTGGGATTGGCTATTACCTGCATATTTCCCTGACGACCTTTAGCCAGATCAAAGATTTGGAAGACTGTAAGCTCTTTACTTCCTTTCAGGTTAGAGAAGACTCCCAGACTTTATACGGCTTTGCAACAGAAGGCGAAAGGCATTTATTTGAACACCTGATCTCCGTTTCAGGTATAGGACCAAATACGGGTCGTATGATGCTATCTTCCATTACTCCGGAAGAGATCCAGCAAGCCATTGTTGCCGGACAGGTCAATATTATCCAGAAGATTAAGGGTATTGGGCCAAAAACGGCACAACGTGTTATTTTGGAATTACAGGACAAATTGAAGAAACAAGGACCAGATGCCTTGATTCCGCTGCCGGTAACCAAATCTTCGGCTATTGAAGAGGCATTGACGGCTTTGGTGATGTTGGGTTTTGGAAAACCGCAAGCCGACAAAGTGCTACAGGCGATCCATAACGCAGAGCCAGATTTGACCGTTGAACAATTGATCAAAGCGGCTTTAAAACGATTATAATTTACATGGCAGAAGATTTACAGATTATCCAAGGAGATAAACAGACGCAATATGAAAACCTCCTTCCACAGATCAAGGGATTGATTTCAGGAGAGACCAATTTTGTGGCCAATATGGCAAATATCTGCGCGGCATTGAAAGAGCAGTTCCATTTTTTCTGGGTAGGATTCTATCTGGTGGAAAAAGAAGAATTAGTTTTGGGACCATTCCAAGGGCCGGTAGCCTGTACGCGAATTGCCTATAATCGGGGAGTGTGTGGGACGGCCTGGGCAAAGGAAGAAACTATCATTGTGCCCAATGTAGATGAATTCCCTGGACATATCGCCTGCTCTTCCTTATCGAAATCTGAAATCGTAGTACCTTTATTCAAAGAGGGAAAATGTATTGGGATTTTGGATGTGGACAGTGATAAACTGGATGAATTCGATGAAATTGACGAAAAATATTTAAGGGATATTATAGTAACTTTAGGAGAAAGTTGTTAAAACGTTAATATTATCATAAAGAGTAAAACAATTCCCGTATATTTGCGTTGAATCACAACAATAATTATTAATCTAACATGTCGGGAACTAAATCTTTGGCTCTGCTGAATTTCATGATGGTCACGTTGAATTTCACGTGGATTATCTTGATGGACAACAGTTTTTTCTTCGGAAATTCGATCAATACGGCCATTAGTTCCTATCCAACTTACCTAACCCCAGCACCTATTACCTTTAAGATATGGTCATTTCTTTCGGCCAATATGATATTGGTAGGGATACTGATGTTTATAGCTTCTAGAAATGAAGCTGAAAATCCAAGAACAGTCCTTAAGATCAAGAAGATTGGTAATCTACTTATCCTGAATCAACTATTCTGTGGTTTGAGTATGGTATTAAAAATGAACAATCATTTTATCCTTTCTGTAATTTGTTCATCAGCATGTTTGATTACCATTTTAATGATCAATAAACGGATAGAAATTCATAAACTGGTTTCGAATTCTTTCATTCGCTATTTTATCCGTTTAGGTTTTGGGGTATATACAGGTTGGATGATTATTTTAATGGCTTTCAATAGTGTGATCATTTTAGCCAAATTTGAATTGGTGAGCTCCTCTTCGGAGTTGTTCTGGTTGAATGTAGCTGTGCTGTTGGCATGTACGGCATACGGTATTTATTATACCATAACACATTATCTCCCTGCGGTTTCTGCTGTTTTAGCTTGGGGTATTTTTGGCATTCTTATCCAAAACATCAAGCAGCCACATTTCATTAATCCGGATATGAAACCGTATCTATATGTCATGTTATTCGCGTGCATTCTCGCTACCTTGTATTCGTTCTATCTATGTAATGTGCGGAGAAAGTTGCAAGAAGGGTTTAATGAGTTTCCACCTTCCATATCTTAATCGATTTATCATCACTTACCGTAAAAATCCGATTTTCTTGCCAAAGGACATTATTGATGCTGAGGTAATGGCTTTCTATACCTTTATCCCGAGAGATATTCTTTAAAAGACCCCAGTCTGTAGATCTCCATATTTTTATGGTCTTATCCCTACTTACGGTTACCAAAAAATTATTATCAGCCGAGCTGTCTATGCCATAAACCGTGAACATATGTGGCACTAGGCTCTGTTTCTTCTCTAAGGTCTTTGGATCCAAGCGATTGATCTTTGCATCCCGTCCCCCAGAAATTAGCTCCCCATTTATAAATCGTAAGGAAGTTACCGGCAATTCATGGATTGGCTCTTTTATATATTTATGGAAATCATAGGCATCATGGACATGGACCATCCCCAATTTATCCCCAAAGGCCAATAATTTACCGTCTTCTGAAAGGCTGATGACACGCGCGGTGGTATCGGATACCTTGAAGCGGTATAAAAGTTCTAAACTTTCCAAACTCCATACATAAGCAAACCCTTCCTCTCCAATAGCGATCAGTTCCCTTTTGGAGGGGATAAGTTTGATATCAAATATGGCTCCCGATTCCGTATTCCAATTGGCAACAAGCGATTGCTTTTGGGTATCCACCAATAAGAGTTGCCCAGAACGCAATCCAATGGCCAAGAGGTCAGAATCCGGAATGCACAATAGTTTGTATACAGAAGAACCCACCTTACAAAGAATCCTTTTGAACTTCATTTCCTGCAGATCCCATTCCACTACCCCTTTATCATTTCCACCGGTATATAATACCGAGGAATTTTCAGGTTGGGCTAAGGCAAAGACAGGATTTTGATGTCCGGTAAGCGTAGATGCTAATGTAATTTCCAAAGTGGATGCCATGTTTGGTTTATTGATGTCTTCCTTCTAAATTTTTGGCAATGGTTTCTAAGCTCATTCCCTTTTCCTTTAATAGAACAATCAAATGGAATAAAAGGTCTGATGACTCATTGATAAAGTCATTATCGGTTTCGGTAAGTGCGGCAATAACCGTTTCCACAGCTTCCTCTCCTACCTTTTGAGCAATCTTATTAATCCCTCTGCTCCTTAATCTGTTCACGTAGGATTCATCGGAAGGGAAATCGATGCGGTGTTGCACGATGCGCTCCAATTCCAATAGGAAATTCTGGTTGAAGGGGGTATTGAAACAACTTCTGGAACCTGTATGGCAGGTTGGTCCAGCCGGGTTCACCTTGATCAATACGGTATCTTGGTCACAATCAATATGACTACTTACTACCTGCAAAAAATTCCCACTCTCCTCTCCTTTTGTCCACAACCTATTTTTACTTCTGGAAAAAAAGGTAACCTTTTGCTCTTCATTGGTTTTATTCCAAGCCTCCTCATTCATATAGCCCAACATTAACACTTCTAATGTCTGGGCATCTTGAATAACCACCGGAACCAAACCGTCCCCTTTCTTAAAATCAATATTCATGATGATAGTTAATATCAGAACCGAACAGGAATCCCTTGGTTCTGCAGTGTATTTTTTAATTCTGGAATCAATATTTCACCATAATGAAATACCGACGCTGCCAAAGCCGCGTCTACTTGTGCCTCTTGGAACACATCGACAAAATGCTGTTGGTTTCCTGCACCGCCAGAGGCGATCAATGGAATGTGGATACTGGCATTTATCTTTTTCAATAGGTTATTATCAAATCCATTCTTGGTACCATCATGGTCCATGGATGTCAATAAAATCTCGCCTGCGCCCCTATCCTCTGCTTCTTTTACCCATTGCTCGGTCTCCAGATCTGTTATATCCCTGCCACCTCTCAGGTGTACATAGTTCTTTCCATTCACGAAACGGGTATCCACCGCTAACACAACAAATTGAACACCAAAAGCATTGGCCAGTTCTTCCAATAGTTTTGGGTTTCGAACAGCAGCCGAATTGATGGAAATCTTGTCTGCACCCGCATTCAACAGGACATCCGCATCCGCTAATTCATTGATTCCACCACCAATGGTAAAGGGAATATTGATCTGACTAGCTACTGCTTTCACTAAGTCTACCGTAGTTTTACGACGTTCATGTGTAGCGGTAATATCCAAGAAGACCAGTTCATCTGCTCCTTGCTGTGAATATTGCCAAGCCAATTCAACCGGATCACCGGCATCTCGAAGGTCAACAAAATTGACCCCTTTTACCGTGCGTCCATCTTTAACATCTAAACAGGGAATAATCCGCTTTGCCAACATGTTTTAGAAACTGATTAAGGCTTTAAGATTCCAGTCTTTTATTTCTTCGATGCTGATTCTATTTTCATAGATAGCTTTACCAACCACCACAGATTCCATTTTACCCAAATCATTCAGCGCCTCAATATCTGCCATGGAACTGATGCCTCCTGATCCGATCAGTTTTATGATCGGCGAATGTCCAAGTAGTTTGCTGTACAGCTCTACACCGGCACCGCCTAATTTACCATCCTTACTGATGTCGGTACATAGGAAACGATAGAATCCTAATGCCAAACATTTATCAATGTATTCCATTAATTTAATTGGGGAGCTTTCTAGCCATCCCGAATATTTGATCACCTCATCCAGTACATCAATGGCAATGACGATATGGTCTGCGTATTTGATCCGGCCTTCGTTCAATGCAGAAAGTTCTTCCAAAAATGCCGGATTGGTTATCGCTTGCGTACCTACGATGACGCGGTACACCCCTGCATCGATCAATTCCTTTACCTTTTCGATACTACGGACACCACCACCATATTGCACTTTCATTTCAGTACGTTTGATGATGTCGAATAGATAAGCTTGATTGTTAAAATCACCTTTGGCTCCATTAAGATCTATGACATGAACGATCTCCGTACCATTGGCATGGTATTTTTCGATCTGTTCTTCCAAAGAAATCGGATAAGTGGTAACCTCGTCGTAGTTGCCCTCTCTTAAACGGACAACCTGTTTGTCCAATACATCAATTGCAGGTATAATATACATAATATCAAAAATTCGATTAAAAATGACTAAAGTTAAGTAAGAGCTGTTCTCCTGCTTTTCCGGATTTCTCCGGGTGAAACTGAACTGCCCAAAAATTGTTCTTGGCAATCGCTGCTGAAAAGGTTAATCCATAATCACAGGTTGCGATGTTATACCTATCCTCATGTTCAATAAAATAAGAATGTACAAAATAAAAATACGTATTATTTGCAATATCCTTAAACAATGGACAGGAAGGGTCGAAGCTTATGCTATTCCAACCCATATGAGGTACTTTTTCGGTTACTCGACCTTCAAAATGCAAGGTCTTCACCGGAATAATCCCCAATAGTTCGGCATGGCCTTCTTCGGAAAAGTCGGTCAGCAATTGCATCCCTACACATATTCCCAAAACTGGCTTTTCCAACTTGGGGATGGCCTCTGCCAAACCCGACGCTTTCAATTTATCCATGGCTGCCCCTGCATGCCCAACCCCAGGGATAATGATCCGATCGTAACGATCAAAATCATCCTTGGTATTGATCATGCCGTAGGAAATATCCAAGCGCTGTAAAGCAGCGGTTATGGAGAATATATTCCCAGCACCATAATTTACGATTCCAACCATCTATTTATGTTTAATAACCAACTGGTCTTCAAATAGTTTTACAATAATCCTTTTGTGCTTGGCAACTGCATATTATCTGCATCCCTACGCACCGCCTTTTTGATGGTTTTGGCGAAGGCTTTAAAGATGGCTTCGATCTTATGGTGTTCATTTTCTCCCGTTGCCTGTACATTCAGGTTTGATTTGGAAGCATCCGAAAAGGATTTGAAAAAATGAAAGAACATCTCCGTAGGCATATCTCCAATTTTTTCCCTTTTGAATTCGGCATCCCAGACAATCCAGTTGCGACCACCAAAATCTATCGCTACCTGCGCAAGACAGTCGTCCATCGGAAGGGTAAAAGCGTATCGTTCAATGCCGCGTTTGTTTCCAAGAGCAGTCAGGAAGATTTCACCCAGCGCAATACCGGTATCTTCAATAGTATGGTGTTCATCAATATGCAGATCGCCTTTGGCTTTGATCGTAAGGTCCAATGCACCATGACGAGCTAATTGGTCAAGCATGTGATCGAAGAAGGGTAGCCCGGTATCAATATCCGATTTTCCGCTGCCATCCAGGTTCAATTTGATATAGATATCCGTTTCATTGGTTTTACGGTGATGCTCGGCCACACGGGTCCCCAATTTTAGGAATTCATAGATCGCTTTCCAATCGGAAGTCTCTAATGCAACCACATCGTTGCTGATTTCCACGCCTTCCAATTTCCCAAGATCATCGTTATTGCGCAGCCAGATGGCTTTCGCGCCTAAATTCTGTGCTAATCTCACATCATTAACGCGGTCGCCAATCACAAAGGAGTTTGCCAAATCATATTTTTGAGGATCAAAATATTCCTTCAGCATCCCCACACCTGGTTTTCGGGTATCAGCATTTTCATGCGGGAAGGTCCTATCCACATGCTCGCGGGCAAAATTTACGCCTTCACCGGCGAAGGTATCCATCACCAAATGATGGACAGGCCAAAAATTCTCATCCGGATGGGAAGAAGTTCCTAAACCGTCTTGGTTAGTTACCAAGACCAATTCAAAATCCAATTCTTTGGCAATCCTTGGCAAGTATTGCAAGGCGCCTGGATAAAATTTCAATTTGGCGAATGAGTCTACCTGCTCATCTGCCGGTTCTTGAATTAATGTGCCGTCTCTATCGATAAAAAGGACACGAATTAATTGGTCAGACATGGGATATTATTTATAAAACTCTTGTATTTCGTTTATTAAACGTTCATTTTCCAACTTTGTCCCCACGGTTATACGTAGGCAACCATCGCATAATGCCACTTTTGAGCGGTCGCGAACAATGATTCCCTTGTCCACCAGAAAATCATATAGGGATCTAGGATCCTGAAGTTTGACCAAAATAAAGTTGGCATCGGAAGGGGTGATCTTTTCAACCTGCTGTAAGGCATCCAATTGGGATACTAAAGTTTCCCTTTCTTTGATGGTTTCCCGAATCCACTCGTTCACCACCTCATAATTATTCAATGCTTCCAATACCAGATCTTGGGTGGCCTGATTGATGTTATAGGGTGGTTTTATTTTGTTGAAGACTTCAATGATTTCTTTACTCGCAAATGCCAAGCCTAAGCGCAAAGCGGCCAATCCCCAAGCTTTGGAAAGTGTTTGTAGAACAACCAGGTTCGGGAATTCCGGCAAGGAATAGGTAAAGGATTTCTGTTTGGAGTAGTTGATGTATGCTTCATCCACCACGACAATACCTTTGAAATTGACCAAAAGGGTTTCAATATCCAATGGATTGATGCTATTACCGGTTGGGTTATTGGGCGAGCATACAAAAATAAGTTTGGTATGGGTGTCCAATGCCTCTGCGATACCATCTAGATCCAATTGATAATCTGCCGTCAAGTTTACTTTACGGACCTCCACATCATTGATATTGGCAGACACCTCATACATACCGTAAGTAGGTGGTACCAGGATCACATTATCGATTTTTGGTGTACAGAAAGCACGATAGAGAATATCGATTGCTTCGTCAGAACCATTGCCTAAGAACATGTTCTCGGCAGGCACACCTTTTATGCTGGATAATTTATGTTTTACTTGATGTTGAAGGGGGTCAGGATATCGGTTATAGTCATGAGGAAGCGGGGAGCCAAAAGCGTTTTCATTGGCATCCAAAAAAACAGATGCTTCCCCTTTGAATTCATCCCTTGCGGATGAATATGGTACGAGATTTCTAATGTTCTCTCGTAATAAGGCGGTTAAGTTGAAGGACATTATTTTAGACTATTTTTTTCGAGCTGTAAATATGGGCAAAAATTCACAAAAAAGGCTAAACTAAATACCATTTCCCCTCAATTGATAGCTCGGTATTAGGGAAAACAGTCTGGGCTTCTTCCAGTAAAGGGCCGAGTGTTTTATACCTTGCGGAATAATGGCCCAAGAGCAATTTTTTCACCTGACTTTCTTTAGCGATTTCAGCCGCTTCTAAACAGGTGGTATGGAAGGTTTCTTTGGCTCTGTCCCGCATTTCATCCAAAAAAGTAGATTCATGATATAAAAGATCAGCTCCTTGGATGGATGGTAAATAGATTGGATGCCTTACGGTATCGGAGCAGTAGGCATACGACCGGGAGGCAGGACCAGGGACCGTCAATGCCGCGGCTTGATGTACATTGCCCTGAGGATCGACGTAATCAATCCCCTTTTTCAAAAGCGAATAATAGGGTTTTGGAATATTCAAGGGTTCCACTTTTTCCGCTAAAATACTGGCAGAACGCTTTCCTTCATCAAATCGAAATCCAGTGCATGGGATACGATGGATTAATGGAAAGGATTTTACGGTCATCATCCTGGATGAAAAAATAACCTCTTCCTTTTCTGGATTTGTCGGATGGAAAATGATATTATACCGGATGACCGTTTCGGAATATTTGAAATGCAATTCCAAAATCTCCTGTAAAGGTGCAGGCCCATAGATATGGAGATCGGCCTTTCTACCTACCAAGTGCATGGAGGACACCAGGCCTACAAGACCTAAATAGTGGTCTCCATGCAGATGAGAGATAAAAATATGATCGATGCGATTGCTTTTGATACCATAGCGTGAAAGTTGCATCTGCGTACCTTCGCCACAATCGATCAAGAATAATTGTTCGTTATAATTGATGACCTGAGAAGTAGGATGGCGTTCAAAAATGGGTGTCGCTGAGCTGTTACCCAATACCAATACTTCAAATCGAATCATCTTATGCCTGCCCTTCTTTTAAATCCAATCGGATTTCATTTCCGAAGATCAGGTCTTTTGCTTTTTCTACGTCTTTGGTGATGATCAGGTAACTATCCAGACCTAAGGAGCTAATATATTGTTTAACTCCTTCATTCAGGTTGGTGATAATGAATAGGCCCCCCAAAGATTTACATAATCTACGTGCTAATAAACCGGTACGGATACCTGTTTCATCTGTTTCTAACACTTTATTCATATCCAAGACAATGTTTCGTTGTCCGCCGGTATTGCGGAGCATAAACTCGCCCTTTAAACTTGCGGCAGCATCTCCATCTAATTTTTCTTGAAGGGGCTCAATCACCACAAATCGATCGTATTTATCTACCGTAAATTTCATAAATGTTAGTCTTTTAAGATTAATGTATTATAGTTTCGCTAATTCTTCACTCACATTGCGTTCAACGCGGTCCAGAACATCTCCATTTTCTGGATATTCGAACCTATCGCCCGTAATGTGTTCAAAAAGTTCAATATAGCGTTCAGAAATTGAATTTACAATAGTATCTGTCATTTCAGGCACTTCTTGACCTTCTTTTCCTTGAAAACCATTTTCGATCAACCATTGTCTTACAAATTCCTTGGACAGTTGCTTCTGCGGTTCGCCATTTTGCTGACGTTCCTCATAACCATCCGCATAGAAGTAACGGGAAGAATCTGGTGTATGGATCTCATCGATCAGGTAGATGATTCCATCGCGTTTTCCAAATTCGTATTTGGTATCCACTAAGATTAATCCTCTTTCTGCTGCAATCTCAGTTCCTCTTTGAAAAAGCGCTTTTGCATATTTTTCCAATTGGGTATAATCTTCTTCAGAGACAATCCCTTGGCTGATGATTTCAGCTCTGGAGATATCCATATCATGACCGACCGCTGCTTTGGTGGTTGGGGTAATGATCGGTTCCGGAAGCTTATCATTTTCTTTCAGCCCTTCAGGAAGAACTTCCCCGCAAAGCTCGCGTCCGCCATCACGGTAGGTACGCCATAAATGTCCGGATACATAGCCACGAATCACCATTTCTACTTTAAAAGGCTCACTTCTTTTCCCGATCGTTACGTTCGGATCTGGAACAGATACCACCCAATTCGGTAGGATATCAGCAGTAGCCTTTAAGAATTTGGAAGCGATCTGGTTCAATACTTGACCTTTATAAGGGATTGCACGAGGTAAAACGACATCGAATGCTGAAATACGATCGGAAGCTACCATCACCAAGTAATCGTTTGCAATGGTATAGACATCCCTGACTTTACCCCTATAAAATGCCGTCTGGTTTTTGAAATTGAAATTTGTTTCTTTTATTGTACTCATATTTGTTGCGTTTCCACGCGTTTAATTGCTATTAAATATCGCCATAGGCTTCTAGGATACGTTTCACCAATTTATGGCGAACAACGTCTGCCCCACTCAGGTAGATCATATCAATCCCTTCGATTCCTTCTAATATCTTGACGGCATTCACCAGACCAGATTGGGTCTTTTTTGGAAGATCCACTTGGGTCATGTCGCCAGTTACGATGAATTTTGCAGTTGGTCCCATACGTGTTAGGAACATCTTCAACTGCATATCGGTCGCATTTTGCGCCTCATCCAGGATCACAAAACAATTATCCAAGGTCCTACCCCGCATGAACGCTAAAGGTGCGACCTCAATGGTCCTGTTCTCTAGGTAACCTTTTAGTTTTTCTGCTGGAATCATATCATCCAACGCATCGTATAAAGGTCTTAGATAAGGATCCACCTTCTCTTTAAGGTCGCCAGGTAAAAAACCAAGGTTTTCTCCCGCTTCTACGGCAGGACGCGTCAGAATGATGCGTTTGATTTCCTTGTTTCTTAAGGCGCGGACCGCTAATGCTACAGCTGTATAGGTCTTTCCCGTACCAGCAGGGCCTATCGCAAACAGGATATCATTCTTGTTGATGCTATCGACCATTCGACGTTGATTTGCCGTTCTTGCACGAACTACGATTCCATTAGGGCCATAAACAATAGGCTCTCCTTTCATCGCAGCAGCTTTTGCCTCCGCCTCATCTTTCGGTGCGGCAGCGGGTGCTTTTAAGTCGGTAACCGAACTTAAAAGTCCCTCGAGCTCAAGTAACGATAGTGTCTGAAACTGGTTGACATGGCCAAGAATTTGGTCAAATACCTGCTGAAAGCGGTTCCTTTCTCCTTCTTCACCCAACACCTTAAGTTGACTTCCTCTGGCTACCAAGCGCAACTTGGGAAAAGCGCGTTTGATAAACTCATAATTCTCATTCTGAGCACCCCATAAGGTAATCAGATTGACTGTGTCCAAATTGATTTCTAATTCACTCAAATTTTAATCGATTAATTTTTCTTGATTCAAAAATACAATTTACTTTTTCTATTTTTGTAGTTCGCTTATCAAAAACAACAGTTAAATTTTTTGCTACGGGCATTTGGATAGTATGGGAGTAATAACGTTAACCACAGACTTAGGTCATCGCGATTTTTATCAGGCCGCATTAAAGGGCAGTATTATTTCGCAATTGCCGAATGTACGTCTGGTAGACATATCCCATGATATCCCTTCTTTCAGCATTCAGCATGCCGCTTTTGTCATCAATAATGCCTACCCCTATTTTCCAGCGAAGACCGTTCATCTGATCGGTATTGACACTGTTTTTCAGGAGGATTCACGCTATTTGGCGATGTCTTATAAAGGGCAATATTTTGTTGGCGCGGATAATGGGATTTTCAGTATCATTCTGGGGGAAGATCGTCCTACGGAAATGATCGAGATCAATATTATGCAGGATTTGAGGTATCTGCACTTTCCCTTAGCGGATATTTTGACCAAAGCAGCCTGCCATATTGCCAACGGAGGCAAATTTTCTGATATCGGTTTCCCGATCGAAAACCCTGTACAAAAGGTTTTGTTTCAACCTGTTTATAATCAGAACAGCATCAAAGGTCATGTAACGTTTATTGATTCCTTTGGAAATGTCATCAGTAATATCAGTAAGGAATTGTTCAATAAGATCCAAAATGGAAGGGATTTCGTTTTGAGGTTTAAGAGAAATGAGACGATTTCAAAATTGAGCTGGCATTACAATGAGGTATCTGAAGGGGAGAAACTCTGTCTTTTTGGGATCAGTAATTTCTTGGAAATAGCTATTAATAAAGGTAATGCCAGTCAATTGTTGGGCTTATATCAGGATGAAACCATTTTGGTCGAGTTTTTTGACCATTAGAATCCCATGCCGACTTTCACAACGGCTCTACCCATATTATAGGTGACCCGCTCGTGATAATAATTATCTAGATTATTATTCATAGATCCATCAAAAACAGTTCTTAACTTTGATCTTTCAAGTTTTATCTGTTGGAATTGATAGCCTATGCTCAGGGAAATGAAAGTTCTTTCTGCACCTACTTTCCATCTCCAACCCAGATGTGGATGAAACCTCAAACCTCCTTCAAAAGACCTATCCTTTTCGGTGACCGTGTTGTTCCAGACTTTATCTGCTGTGGAGTTTAACCCAGCGAAACCATAACCCGCATCCAATCCCGAATAAAATGTGGTGCGTTTATGGGGATTTAAAATAAATCGACCAGCAACATTGACCGGTAATACCCAGAACTTTTCATATTCATCAGCTGTGTATTTCTCCACTCCAGAAGAGAGACCCAATTCCCAAGATTCGGTCAACTTGAGGCCATGCATGGTCAAAAAACTATAACTGTTTTGAATAGGAATAAATCCATAATTCATCAAACCAATTTCTGTTTGATTTACATAGGTCCTTTTACCCATTTGGGCATGTAAGGAAAAACTATTTCCTACGAAACATAATACGAGGATAACTATAAATTTCTTCATCTTACGAGCCTGGAGTTATATTAATACATCCTAATTCCTTAATATTCGATTTGTCTTGATAATCATATTGACAAATCTTTTTTGGGCCAATGACAATCATGGATTTCGGACCAGGAATTACATCATAACTCATCATGTTTGGCAAATTCTGCACTTCTTTTAGCGAAAGCTGCTGCCCCTCTTCAAAAGCGAAGCTCCTAAAACCATTCATTCCTTCCGTGAGGTAAACCATATTTCCAGATAAGCCTAAACCATAAGGAGATTTTAATGCTTGGGTAAGTTTTAGTTTAGGATTGCTCAAATTTGCAATATCGATGACTTGTAATTCATTACTTCCTCCTCCGCATTCAATACCACTCCTTAGGGTGACAAAAGCATATTTGTCGTTTACAACCACGGGGTCGCAAGCGCGAAAGTGAGCAAAAGTGGATATCTTTTTAGGCGCGGCGGGGTTTTCCAGACTTATGATGTGCATACCTTGCGTGGTTCCAATGAACAGATTATCCTTATAGGGGAAAATAGTTTCCAATAGACCCTGTAACCTCATCTTATCCACATAGGTTGCCGTATTTTTGTTGCTGATATCAAACCAATTCAAATCGGAAATATCCACGGTGTATAAATGGTTTTTGGATATGGTGAAACGTGCCAGTGATCCAGCTTGTCCAGTTCCTCCAAATGAGTCATAATACTTAACATCCTTATCGTATTGGATAAAAGGTGTATGTTCTCTTGTATTTTTATAAGTAACTAGGGAATCCTTCCAGCCAGCTACTACCTTTGTACCATTCATAGGCTTCCAACCCCAAACTGTATTCACCGTTTTAAAAACATCCTCCACTCTTTTCATCAACGTGGGTTTTGCGATGTTTTTAAGGTCGAAAAGTAATAAATCAGCATAATTATCCGTATATAAGACATCATCTTTTATGGCGAAATCCGAAGTACCTTCAACCGCCAAAAAAGTAATCTTCTCCGGTTTTGCCGGATTAGAATTGTTGTAAAAATGAATACCTTTTAAAGGTTCATTGATCAACAAATAATCTTTATAGATATAGATTTTTCCGGTAGATTGAAGCTCTACCTCATCCTTGGTGCCGACAAATTCCTTACGGATTTCGGCCATTGTTTTGAATACAGCCACTTTGGCCATCACCTCTTGCTCATAAGTAATGCGATCGCAAGACACCGATAGGAATAATATTCCAGTAAGAAGGCCTACTAGACCTCTTGAAATGAAATTGTTGGTTCTTTTCATGCTGGTTAATAATTAGTTGTCATGTTTTTCCATTCTTACGTTAAAAAATTATATTTTGCTACAATGTTTATTAAAAAAAGTATGTTTTTCATGTGGAACATCTTCAAACTGAAAAGAACAATGAATTATAAATATTTGAAGTTTTTATTTGCCTGTATCTTGGTTTTCTCAGGATCGGCAATTCTTAAGGCACAGGATAGTACAGCACTTAAAACAGATTCCATCACCTTTGAATCCCAACGTGCTCGAGTAAATAAATTGTTGAACGAACGAAGTGCAAAATTTGGTGACTACGATAGTTCGCTGACCAAAAAGACAGGTGTTTTTGGTCTTTTTAAAACCAAAGGCGACATGCAGAAATCCATCGATATCCTCCGGAACATCGTGATCAATGATAACCATATCTTTATCGAGACGCGGAAATTGTTGGATCTTAAGGATGCCCAAAGCGAACGGTATCAGAAATTGGCAGCAGAGTATGACCAACAGGTTTCTGCCTACATGAAAACCATCAACAAATTGCAGCAAGAGAATGACAAGCTACGTGGGGATATCAGTAATCTGGAGAACAGCGATCAAGGGAATGATAATAAATTGTTCATCGCCATCGTGATCATTTTGGGATTGGTAATTTCGGTTATTTATCTTTATTTAAAGCAGAAGCCTAAAAAATTGACTGTATAGTGATACGAAGAGCTATATATATGAGTACTTTTGCTCGATTTGATAATTTTAATTCATGGCCAGACCGAGATTGAACAGTGGAGATTCGCATTCGGAAGATTTACCGAAGCCGAAAATTAACAAGGAGACCCTAAAGAAAGCCTTAAAGATCTTTTCTTACATTCGACCTTTCAAATGGAAGTTCGTTATTGGGATGTTATTCCTTATTCTTTCGAGCTTGACCATGCTTACCTTTCCGGCCTTGATGGGCGCGATGATTGATGCAGCACAAGGAAAACAGAAGTTCGATTGGCTCCCTGCCGATGTGATGTACATTGGTGTGCTGAGTATTTCGATACTGGCCGTACAATCTACGATTTCCTTTTTCCGGATTCGCTTATTTGTGGAGATTGCAGAAAAATCCCTGGCCAACATTCGGAAAGATACCTATCACCGTTTGATCACCTTGCCAATTGATTTCTTTGCCAACCGCAGAGTGGGTGAACTGAATAGTAGGCTTTCTGCCGACCTTTCCCAAATCCAGGACACCATGACAACCACCTTGGCTGAAATCTTGAGACAGACCATCAGTTTGGGCGTCGGGGTATTCCTTTTGGTGTTGGTTTCTCCAAAATTAGCGCTCATGAACCTGAGTGTGTTACCTATCATCATTGTAGTAGCACTTATTTTCGGCCGTTTTATCCGCAAACTTTCCAAAGAATCCCAAGATCAGTTGGCAGATTCTAATGCGATCGTTCAGGAAACTTTATTGGGGATCAGCAATGTAAAGGCATTCGTCAATGAATATTTTGAATCCAAACGCTATGCTTCCAAATTAGGAAAGGCGGTGAATCTTGCCGTGAAGGGGGCTACTTACCGTGGATTATTTGCATCATTTATCATCTTTGCTATTTTCGGAGCGGCGATTGTGGTAATTTGGTATGGTGCCTCCCTGGTTTCGATTAATGAGATTTCGGTGGGCGACCTGACTATGTATATCTTATATTCTATGTTTGTGGCAGGTTCGATGGGAAGTTTCCCTGAACTCTACGCCAGCATCCAACGGTCCTTGGGAGCAAGTGAGCGAGTATTGGAAATTCTTGACGAAGATCAGGAAGATATCAAAGTAGATGAAACCGACAAAAACATCAAACAACCTTTAACAGG
>NZ_JAYLLN010000014.1:0-72925 GCF_037126265.1 Sphingobacterium tenebrionis | reverse complement strand
CATGCTGAAAAGTACAAAACATCGACTTGCAGCCTAATATTGCTCATGAAATTATAATGGAGCTCCAGAAAGCTATAAAACAGAAGAAGGTGCCTTTTTAGACACCTTCTTCCATATCTATCAAAAAAACAAAATAATTCGATTACAATCCTTTACCATATTTCAAATCCTTTGAAATCGTTACAGGTAATTTACCTTCTGCTTTAATCTGTCCCAACAAAACCTTCAACGCCGCTTTTTGCATAAAGAAATCATTCTGATAAGTCAATACCACCGACGAACTCCGCATCACATCCACCGAATTCATCGCATATGGATTGGTGAACATAAAAGAAATGGTTCTTCTACCAGCCAATTTATCAATAAACTCTACCGTAGGTGCTGTAAATGCCAGCTCGCTTCTTGGTCTTGAACGATTATCATGAATCGCCAAAATAATCTGCTTATGACCACGGATCTCTTTCATCAAATCCTTTAATACCTCTTCCGACTCATCACCTTTTACAAAGAACTGCTTGTAATTCGATAACTGAGTGGCTAAGCCGGTCTCAAAATCTTCTGCCTTCGTAATACCCACACTCACCACCGCAGTTTCTCTTTTGGCATCAAAACGTTTGATTCCACGATCAGATTTCAATAAAGTAACCGCAGCATCCGCTAAACGCTGAACCAAGGATTGCGAAGAAGGACTGTTCAGGTCCTGATAAAGATTACGGCTACTCACCTCTGTTTTCTTATTCAAGCCCAACCATAACTTCGCAGCCAAAACCCGCTTCACCCGCACATCAATATCAGCCTGCGAAATTCGGCCAGATTTGATCGCCTTTTCGATCAGATCAATCGCCCGGCCACTGTTCTCGGAGATCTCCAAAAGATCATGACCAGCTTCGATCGCCATTACATCCGCCTCGCCATTAGGGAAGAACTTCTTAACCCCCTTCATATCCATTGCATCCGTTACCGTTAAGCCTTTAAAGCCTAATTCCTTGCGCAACAGATCGGTCACTACCTTTTTGGAAATGGAAGAAGGAATATTCGGAGTCGCATCCAAGGAAGGGATGTTCATATGGGCAACCATCACCGATGGTGCACCCGCATTGATCAATTCCTTGAACGGATAAATCTCTAAACTATCTAACCTCGCCTTATCGAATTTCAATTGCGGAAGGTCGTAATGTGAATCCACATCGGTATCACCATGTCCTGGGAAATGTTTCAAGGAAGCCAAAATACCACCATCCACCATACCATTCATATAGGCTTTGGATTTTCTGACCACATTGTATTTGTTATCCCCGAAAGAGCGGAAGTTTATCACCGGATTTTTTGGGTTATTGTTGATATCCACAACCGGTGCAAAATTAAAGTGCATGCCGATACGGTGGAAATCATTCGCAATCTGACGACCCATGTCGTACAATAGGTTATCATTTTGGATAGCGCCCAAGGTCATCTGATAAGGAAAAGAGATGGTCGAATCCGCCATTCGCATGCCCAATCCCCATTCACCATCAAACGTGATCAACAAAGGCACTTTGGATACCTTTTGGTATTTATTGAACATATTGACATGACGCACAGGTCCTCCTTGGAAAACCACTAGGCCACCTAACTGTTCCTTCTGAATGACATTTTGTACAGAGTCAATATATTTCTGACCCAAATTGGTATGCGCACGGACCAAAAACAATTGTGCGATGCGTTCTTTGGGTGTCAATTTGTTGAATACAGAATCAACCCAAGCATGCTTTTGGTTTACAAAAGAAATAAATTCAGGCTTCTTTTGTGCAAATAAGGAGCTCACAAATAATAAAGAAAGGGCGCCTACACTAGCTATTTTTTTAATCATCACAAATTAGTTTGTTACGAAATACGGAAATTTTGCTTAGTTATGGAAATAATACTGCGCTTTTATTCGAAAATTCGATCATAAACGTGCATAAACACGCATTACGTCAAATCATATTTCTTTTGGATCAGGCTGGCAAGTTCGGCTGCATTTTCAATATCACCACAGGCCTCTTTCTTCCAGAGCATATCGATAACCAGAAGGAGAAATTGGGTTTCCAATTCTGGATTTTTAAAACCGAGTTCTACAAACGCACGATGAACGATGGGCTGTACAGGTTTTATGAAAAGCTCGTGTTGGGATTTGGAAAAGGAATGATGGGATAATCTTTCCTGGAGCTTCCAGAAAAGCGGTTCTTCGGCCACTAGCTGGCTAGGAAGCAAAACCATATTGCGCAAAAAATCCTTAGCCCCTTTATAGGTCATCATACCCTTGTGCTGCATGAGCACTTTACGGTAACCGGATTTGACGATATGCGCCAATAAGGCATCCTTATTTCCAAAATGCTTGAATATCAGCGCCTCCGAGACACCCGCCTGTGCGGCAATCTCTTTCGTGGAGCTGTCCAGATATCCTTTTGTTGCAAATAACTGTAATGCCGTCTGCAGTATTTTTTCTTTTCTACTTAAACTAGTTTCCTTCATTCCTAATGAGACAAATATATCCTTTTTTCGCTTAGTCTACACATTGTATCTTTTTTGTGATTTAACAGTATTTACATTAATTTACACTTAAATGAATTAATATTGAGCAATCAATTTTCTTAACCATGAAATACATGCTGTTTCTCCTGATATGGTTGGGGCTAACTACCACCATACAGGCACAGGTGAAACTATCCGGTAAAATAACCGACAAAACAAAGAACGAAGGGTTGCAGGATGTTACCTTACTCCTTCTTCATACCAAAGACTCCACCCGAACTAGTATAAAATCAAACGATAAAGGGGAATTTTCTTTCGAGAAAGTTAACCCCGGCAATTACCAATTAACGGCAACCCTATTGGGGTTTAAGCGCAGCGAGCTGTTGGTTACGGTGGCTAATAAAGCCATGAACCTGAACTTAGCCATGGAACCCGGAGAGATCATGATCGAGGAGATTGCCATTACGGCCCCTCCTACTGTGGCTGTTCGTGGGGACACCATGGAATTCAATGCCAAGAATTTTCAGACCCGGGAATATGCCGATGCCGATGAAATGGTGGCTCAGGTGCCAGGTGTGGTGATCGACGAGAATGGGAATGTAAAAGCCCATGGAGAGGATGTAAAAAGGATCTTGGTGGATGGAAAGGAATTCTTCACTTCCGA
This sequence comes from Sphingobacterium tenebrionis, assembly GCF_037126265.1. Taxonomy (NCBI): domain Bacteria; kingdom Pseudomonadati; phylum Bacteroidota; class Sphingobacteriia; order Sphingobacteriales; family Sphingobacteriaceae; genus Sphingobacterium; species Sphingobacterium tenebrionis. The sequence goes on along the minus strand of NZ_JAYLLN010000014.1, from coordinate 69,768 downwards.
CCCTCGGATAGCCCTAAAGAACCTGCCAGCAGATATTATCGACAAACTACAGATCATTGATGAACGGAGTGAGCAGTCGAGGTTCTCCGGATTTGATGATGGAAAACGGAATAAGGTGATCAATATCGTCACCAAACCAGATCGCCGCAGTGGATTTTTCGGCCGTGCGAATGCGGGTAAGGGCGATGCGGATAAATTTGCGATCAACACCGCTCTGAATGCCTTTAATGGAGACCGGAAAATGTCGGTTGCCCTCATGGCCAATAACATCAATGAAACGGACCTGGGTTCTGTTGGACGTGGTGGCTCCCGAAATGGAAACAGCAACACGGAAAATGGACTTACCGACACCTACGCAGGGGCTGCGAATTATACGAACTCCTTCCTGGATAAAAAACTGGAAGTGAATGCCAACTATAATTTCCGGAAATCCAATACCAATAATGATATTTTAAATGATATTGAATTCCTCAGTTCAGGCAGAGAAAATCAATTCCAGAATTCTCACAATATTTCGGAGGCCATCAATAATGAGCATACCTTAGGCGGAAGGTTCAAATGGCGATTGGATAGCATGAACAACCTGGATTTCAACCCGAACATGTCCTTGAGATGGAATGACAGGGAAAATTCAACGCAGAGTAATACTTCTTATAATAAGACCGATCCAATCAACAATGTGGATCGAAGTAACAACAACTCGAGCAATAACTTCAATTTCGGGGGAAACCTGACTTATATGCACCGATTTAAGGCTCCAGGACAAACGATAAGTTTGAATATCGATGGAAATAAAAGCAGTAATGATGCGCTGGGTCAAACATTGGCCTTCAATGAGTATTATAGAAACGCTGTGTTGCAGCGAAGCGATACCATCAATAGACAGAATGCCACCTATGGTTATGGTTCTGGATTCAATAGCCGATTGAGTTTTACCAAAAACATCAATAACCTGTCGAGGTTGCAGGCCAATTACGGTTTCCGGAACACCAGTAATTATTCTGATCGGAAAACATTGGAGTTTTTAGCGGAAACCGGTCAATACGAAGAATTGAACCAACGGTTGTCCAATGAATTCCGAAACGATTTCAACCATCATTCTGTTGGGCTTTCCTATTCTTATAATAAAAGAGATACATTACGAATTCAGGCCGGCTTGAACTATGAACATGGCGTGCGTGTTAATGATCGAACAGTACCTTATGATTTAAGAACCGTAGCTAACTTTGGTAGTTTCTTGCCGAATTTCAATACGACCTATTTCTTTACCAAGGAACGGACAATCGAATTTACCTACAACACCAACACCAATGTTCCGTCGATCTCTGATCTGCAGGATTACCTCAACAATGAAAACCCCTTGAATATTTCAACAGGAAATCCGGATCTGAAACAAGAATACTCCCATTCCTTAAAGTTAAATTATAGGGATGTAAACAAGGTTAACGGCAGAAGTTTTACGACTCATGCTACTTTTAACATCATCGACAACAGTATTGTAGACAATGAATTTAGAACCGATACCAGCATCATCCTTTTTGATGATATCGAATTGGGTGCAGGCGGACGTTTTAATTCCAGAACAAATGTGGATGGGGTCTATTCCTTGAATTCACAGACAAGTTATGGGTTGCCGATTAAAAAATTGGGTTTTAATGTGAATGCGACTACGAATTTATTTTACAACAAAAGAAAAAGCTTCCTGAATTCTGTTTTGACGCCAAACCAAACCTTTGGGTTTTCGCAAGGGGTTTCCCTGAACAGTAATTTTGATAGAAGATATACGATTTCTGTTGGCTATGACCTGTCTTCTCGATTTATTGAGAACCCCAGCAACACGATCAACCCGAAATACAACATCATCAATCATCGATTCAATTCGCGAGCAACCATCGAATTGTTCAAGAGTTTCTTGATCGGCTATCAGTTGGTTTATATCAATAACGGAGCGATCCAGAATAATAATTCCACTTCAGCGAACTCGCAGAACATTAACCTGACCTTATTGAATGCTTCTTTGGGCTATAAGTTCTTACGAAGGAAGAATGCGGAACTTTCCATCAAAGGTTTCGATCTGTTGAATAATGCGAAGAACATCAACCGGAATGTTGGCCCTACCTCCATTACAAACTCTACATCACAGACCTTGAATAGGTATTTCATATTGAACCTGACGTATAACATCCGTAATTTTGGAGGTCGAAGTTCAGCTCCACCAGAAGGAAGATCCGAAGGACCAAGAGGGGATCGCGGAGATCGCGGCGGAAATAGAAATGAGCGTGGTGGCAATCAAGGAGGAGGTAACCGGGGAGGAAGATTTTAATTCACGAATAGATATGATTGGACAGGCGGATTATTTACAATAATAATCCGCCTGCTTGTATAAATTCATTTTTCTTTTCCATAAAAGCACCTTTGTCAATTGCCTTGGTCGCTTTGGAAATGATGTTGGTTTTAAATCCTTCTGCTAATGCATCCATCGCTGTAAAGTATACGCAATAATCAGCAGCCAATCCACAAACATGCACTTCATCCACCTTCCTTGCCTTTAAATAGCCCGCTAATCCGGTATCCTTCCTTTTTCCGTTATCAAAAAAACCTGAATAGCTATCGATGTTCCTTTCCATTCCTTTCCGGAAAATTGCTTCTACCCTATTCATATTTAGATCTTCGGAAAATTCAGCCCCGTAGGATCCCTGCACACAATGGTCGGGCCATAGGACCTGTTCCAGCCCAAATAGGTCGATCACTTCAAAAGGTAATTTTCCCTCATGTTGGCTGGCAAAACTCAGGTGATTATCCGGATGCCAATCTTGGGTAGCAACCAGCAGATCATAATCTTTCTGTATATAATTTATCACCGGTATGATCTCATCACCTTTGGCAACCGCAAGGGAGCCTCCAGGAAGGAAATCGTATTGTACATCAACAATTATTAGCGCTTTCATACTTAAATTTACAAATAATCCTTAATCTAAGGACAGCATATAACCCACCCCTCGGATATTGGTAATCTTGATCCTTTCATCGCCTGAAAGGTATTTACGGATCCGGCTGATAAAAACATCCAGACTTCTGCCTGTAAAATAGGTGTCGTTTGTCCAGTAGGTGCGGATGATTTCATCCCTTGGCAGTACCTTATCCTTACTTTCGATCAGTCTTTTCAGTAATTCTGCCTCTCGATAGGATAGTTTTTCGGTTTCATCGCCTATACTCAATGTGTTTTTCAGGGTATCCAAGGTATAGTTCCCGATCACAAATTTATTATTGGACATGCCTTGTCCATTTTTCTTTAAAGCCGCTTCGATACGAACGATCAGTTCCTCAATCTTGAATGGCTTGCGGATATAATCATTGGCACCCAACTTGAATCCCTTCACCACATCGTCGGTCTGCGTCATGGCGGTTAGGAAAATGATGGGCGTATGAAGATCTGTTTTCCTGATCTCTTTGGCTACGGTAAATCCATCCATTAAGGGCATCATGACATCGAGGATGATGATATCGGGTTTATATTTCTGATGGAAAACCAATGCCTGCTGACCGTTCAATACATGTCGGACCATAAAACCATGGGCCTCCAAGCTATCGGTAACAATCATGGCCAAGCTTTCCTCGTCCTCTACATATAATACATTGATCATTTTGTCTCTTTCGGTAAATTAACAATAAAAATACTTCCATTTCCCTCCTCGCTACGCAATTCGATGGTGCCATGATGTTGGGAAACAATCTGTTTTACATAGGCCAAGCCCAATCCAAATCCCTTTACATTGTGGATATCGCCGGAAGGTACCCGGAAAAACAGATCGAAAACCTCCTTTTGGTATGATTTCGGAATACCGATTCCATTATCCTGGATGCTCACTTCAACCGCTTGGTCCCTTCCTTGGATCTTTATCATGATCTGCACATCATCTGCCGCATATTTGATCGCATTGTCCAATAAGTTACTGAAAACATTTTTAATATGCGCAGGATCAGCAAAAACCACATAGCTTTCCACGTTGGTTTCAATGTTTATGCTAACTGCTTTTTTGGCAAATAGTTGGGCATTTTCCTTGCATTCCTTAAGAAGAGCAACAACATCCACCCAGCTTTTTTCGAGTAGTACGCCATTGGTTTCCGCTACATCAACCTGCAATACCCGTTCGATCATATCGGATAGGTGTTCCAGCTCATGCCTGGAAATCCGAAAATATCGATCCATCCTTTCCTTATCGTTCATGGCCCCATAGCGTTCTAAGGATTCTACCGCTGCCATAACCGTAGAAACAGGTGTTTTCAGTTCGTGGGTCATGTTGTTCACAAATGCTTTCCGCATCTTTGCCAATTGGTTCTGCTTTTTGATGGTATCCAAGAGGTAGATAAAGGTTCCGATCATTAAACAGATCAGGAGAACCACTATGACTACTTGCCAAAGGATGGATTTTAACAGGTATAGCCAGGGATTGTCAAAATCCAGCTCCAGGTACTTGTTCTCACCGGCATCAACCATGGTCGGTCTTGTTTTATTTTCCTTGAACCGTTCTTTATAAAATCTTCCGTTGCGTTCGTTTTCGTCTGGAAGTTTTAGCAGGCTTAGTTTAAAGGGGGTATACATTCCTCTTTCCTTTAAAGCCATGGTTAGCCTATTGGAAAGCGTATCCAATACTTCATCGCTCCAATTGATGTTTCGAAAGACGAAGGAGGAAATGAAATGACGGCTCATTCTGGGTTTACCGTTTGACAGGCTATCGTTCGTTGTACGATCGTTATTCTGCCTCCGTCCGAAATTTTCATTTTCGAAGATGGCCTTCACCGAGTCTATATTGATGACCGGATATTTCTTCTTGATGGCCATACTGATCCGATCCACCCGCCCTCTGCGTTGGTTCTGGTTATCCTTTTGAATTTCAGCCTCGTTATCTTGATAAAAATCCTGAATGACATCGAAAAGCTCGTGCTCCGCCGTACCCAAATAAAATTGCTTTCGAATCTGATAACTCCCATACAGCCAGACACTCAGCACCAGGATGATACCTGAAGCGGTCAGGACGATGGCAAGCATCAATATTTTATAGTTTTTTAACATAATTAAAACAAATTTAAATTAGTAGATTTGCACGGCATAAAGAATTTGATGCTTTTAACAATTTATAACACTGATTAACAGTTGGACAATTTGATTGTCGCAAATCAGCCGTTTTAACCGTTAATATAAAGCAAAAGATAGGGGAAATTGCGTGATTTTTAACAAAATATAACAATGAATAACAATTCTCTTTCTATACTTTTGCATGACTAATGAATTTATGATTAAAAATTTACGTTTTTCTCTTTTTGCTACTTTCAGTCTAAGCGCTGTATTATTCTTATCCGGTTGTGATAAGGATATGGCGATTTCGTTGAAGAACGACAATATTGATAATTTGAACGTTTCTTCAGTAGACAGCTTGTCTGCTGTAGTTTCTACAGTTCAAATGCCTACCATTCCAACAGCTGCAACAGGAACATTATTGGTGGGAAAAGTTACCCAACCTATTATTGGTTCATTGACTTCCAACACCTTTTTCAGACTTAATCCGGCAGGGATTACGAATGATTTTCCTACAACAGCAAAATTCGACTCTTTGAATTTGGTTATCCGTCCGAGCAACAATCGTTACGCTTATGGCGATACCAGCAAAATCCAAAAGATTTATGTTCATCGTTTGACGCAGGCTCTTGAAACGACTACGTTGACTCCTTCACCGACAGGAATATCATTTCCTATCTACTATCCAGGAGCAACAATATTCGCACATCAATCCTTCAATTTCGATGCGAATGCGTTGGGATCGGTTAGCTTCAGACCGCATATGAGCAAAGTGGACACCTTATCGGTTAGGCTTTCAGATGCAATTGGAACAGAATTCTTTCAGAAAATCAAGAACAATGATGTAGCTTTCAATTCTGCATCGAATTTCCAAGAATACTTTAAGGGATTGACTATTCGTCCGGATGCTGGCAATACGGCTATGGTAGGATTCAAGGATACCTTAGAAGTAAGGATTAATTACTCCTATGTGGGTACTGACGGGTTTAGAAAGAAAGGGGTGAAAACCTTGAACATGGCTGATAAATCCGTTCAATATAATAACATTGTTGCCGATAGAACAGGAACTGAATTCGAAGCATTGACAACGACAAATCCGCTTCCTGTTGCAGAAACAAATGGTATTTCTTTTATCCAGGCTGGTTCAGGAGTAGCTACGCAGATCAGCTTTCCAGCATTGCGTGATTTTATGCAACAACCTGGCATCGCCATCAATAAAGCAGAATTAGAAATAGAGATTGCATCCTCCCATTTGGGATATTATACGGCTGCACCACAACCTGTCCTTTACACAACAGACATGGGTGTTCCGACCAATTTCTTGCCTGTTCCATTTACCAACACGGTACAGACAGGAACTTATATTTTGGGAAATAATACGGGTAGACCTGGGAAATATGTGTTCAACATGATCCAATATATCCGTACAGTTAACCTTCCTGATGCTCAAAATAAATCATTATACTTATCTTTGGGCAATCCAGCATTATTCAGCACAGGAAACACCAGTATTTTGGCGACCCAAAACAATCAACCGAAAGTTAAATTAAATATCGTATATACAAAATTTAAATAGTCTATGAATAAGAAAAACTGGCTAGCACTATTTTTAGTAGCCACTTTAGCAATTACATCCTTCAATTCCTGTAAAAAAGATGATGAGGACACTACGGAGACAGGACCTACTGAATGGACTCGCTCAGCAGTATTTCCAGAAGATCCACGTAACGGAGCTTCAACCTTCACGATAAATGATGTTGCCTATATTGTAGGTGGTTATTTAAAAACAAACGAAGTATTAACAGATAACCATGCTTTTGATGGTTCTCAATGGAGCACAAAAGCTAATTTTATTGGTCCTGCAAGACATAGTGCAGTAGGTTTTTCAGTAAACGATCAAGGCTATGTAGGTTTAGGATTCGGTGGCGACGCTGTTGGTGCATTGAAAGATTTCTACAAATATAACCCTACAGCTAACTCTTGGACAAAAGTTGCTGATTTTCCTGGTGAAGCGCGCTTTGGAGCGGTTGCTTTCTCTATCGGAAACAATGCATACGTTGGTTTAGGTGCTACATCTACTGACAAAACATTCAGCGATTTCTACAAATACGATCCATCTGCAGATTCATGGACAAAAATCGAAACGCCTTTTACCTACAAAAAAGCGTATGCCTATGCATTCGTAATCAATGGTGTAGCGTATGTGGGTGGTGGTTACTCAAATGGTGTACCTACTGATGATTTCTATAAATTTGATGGTACTACTTGGACTAAATTACCTAGCTTAAGAACTGATAACTATGATGCAAGACGTTTCAATGCATCTGCATTTGCTATCGGAAACTATGGTTATGTAGTGAGTGGCCGTTCAGCTTCTGGTATTGTTAATACCGTTTGGAAATTCGATCCTTCTAACAACACTTGGACAGACAAACACGAATCTTTAACTTCTGCTCGTGAGAAGGCAGTAGGTTTTGCTGTAAAAGGTAAAGGATATATCACAACTGGTTCTACTGGAACTAGCTTCTTTGATGATAACTGGGAATTTACTCCTGTTAGATAATATTTTTGATATTACGATAAAAAAGGACGGCAAATGCCGTCCTTTTTTTGTTGAAGGTCGATGCTAACATCGACCTAATTATCTCGGGTTAGATTAAACCTTTCTTGTTCAATAGTTCAGCTACCTGAACGGCATTTGTTGCTGCTCCCTTGCGCAGGTTATCTGCTACGATCCAAAGGTTTACTGTTTTGTCCTGGGATTCGTCTCTTCGGATACGTCCAACGAAAACCTCATCCTTGCCATGGGCATCCTTAGGCATCGGGTATTCCAATTTTGCAGGATTATCCACAACGATCACGCCTTCTTGAGCAGCTAATGTAGCTCTCAGTTCATCAAGATCAAAATCGTTCTCAAATTCGATATTAACCGACTCGGAGTGTCCTCCCATCACAGGGATACGAACAGTGGTTGCTGTAACCTTGATGCTGTCGTCTCCCATGATCTTATTCGTTTCCTTGATCATCTTCATTTCCTCTTTGGTATATCCATTATCTTGGAATACATCGATGTGAGGAATGACGTTTAGATCGATCGGATATGGATAAGCCATTTCTCCTTCTACTCCCTTACGTTCGTTCATCAATTGGTCTACCGCTTTTACACCGGTTCCTGTAACGGATTGGTAAGTAGAAACAACGACACGTTTGATCTTATATTTTTCATGCAAAGGTTTCATCACCACTACCATTTGAATGGTAGAACAATTCGGATTAGCGATAATCTTATCTTCTGCGGTAAGTACATCACCATTCACCTCAGGAACCACCAATTTTTTGGATGGATCCATACGCCAAGCAGAGGAGTTGTCAATTACGGTGATACCCGCTTCTGCAAATAAAGGAGCAAACTCGGTAGAGGTACCACCCCCAGCCGAAAACAAAGCAACATCCGGCTTCAGTGCAATAGCTTCCGTAGGCGTCACAACCTTATACTTATTTCCCTTGAATTCGATTTCCTTACCCTTACTTCTTTCCGAAGCTACTGGAATCAATTCTGATACTGGGAAATTACGTTCCGCTAATACGGTCAACATTTCTGACCCGACAAGTCCCGTCGCGCCTACTACTGCAACTTTCATTTAGTTTTTACTTTAAAAAATTTATAAAAAAATAGATCTTAATTAATTAATTCAAGAAAACAAACTTAATAAATTCAAAGGAGTTATCTGCATAATATTTAGCAATTTACAATGTAAAACATTGCTTCCAAAACATTATTCAATAAGCAGTGGATTTCCATGAAATATATTCAGTATTTAGACAAATGTCTTGATAAATTGTCATTTTCCCTATAATCATACGATTGCGTAAAATCACAAATAACCATCATATTCAGCCATTTAATTGGTATTTTCGCATTTATGTTCTCCCAATAGGAGAATTTAGGATTCATTTAAATAAAAATTATCTCCAATAGCATGAAAGAATGCATTTTGATGATCGGTGCGAACGGTCAAATCGGTTCAGAGTTAGCGGCTGCGCTAAGATTAAAGTTTGGAAATGAAAACGTGATCACTTCCGACATCCGCGAACCGCAAGCCATTGCATCGGGGGAAATCTTCGAAACCCTAAATGTGTTGGATAAGGAAGCTATCAAAGCCCTTATCGTTAAATATAAACCAACCCAGATTTATTTATTGGCAGCCATGCTTTCAGCAACTGGCGAAAAATACCCTCAAAAAGCTTGGGACTTGAACATGAACGGCCTTTTGAACGTATTGGACCTTGCGGTTGAATTTGGCATCAAAAAGATCTTCTGGCCAAGTTCTATTGCGGTATTCGGACCTCACTCACCAAAAGTAGATACGCCTCAGTACTGCGTGATGGACCCGAACAGCATCTACGGAATCAGCAAATTGGCTGGTGAAAGGTTATGTGAATATTATCACGAGAAATTTGGCTTGGATATCCGCTCGGTACGGTATCCTGGAATCATTTCCTGGAGAACAGAACCAGGAGGAGGTACAACCGATTACGCTGTCCACATCTTCTTTGAAGCGATCCGTCAGGGCAAATATACGTCCTTCTTATCCGAAGGAACGGAACTTCCGATGTTGTACATGGACGATGCCGTTCGTGGAACGATCGAGTTGATGGATGCCGATCCATCGAAACTGAGCATCCGTTCAAGCTATAACCTGGCAGGAATTAGTTTCACTCCTAAAGAAATAGCTGAAGAAATTAAAAAAATTCTACCTAATTTTGAGATATCCTATTCAGACAACGATCCACGTCAATCGATTGCGGACTCCTGGCCAAAGAGCATCAATGATGAGCAAGCAAGAAGCGATTGGGGTTGGAAACCAACGTTTGATCTGACAGCAATGACAAAGGATATGTTAGATAATCTTAAAATTAAATTACAATAAAATGGGTAGAGCTTTCGAATTTAGAAAAGAAAGAAAATTCAAACGCTGGGCCAAGATGGCCGTTCAGTTTACACGACTTGGGAAAGAAATTGCCATAGCGGTAAAAGAAGGCGGTCCTCACCCGGAAAACAACTCCCGCTTACGTACGGCGATCCAAAACGCCAAAGCTGTAAACATGCCGAAGGACCGTGTGGAGGCTGCTATCAAGCGTGCATCAGAAAAGGATGCGAAAGGATACGAGGAATTTGTATACGAAGGATATGGTCCGCATGGCGTTCCTGTATTGATCGAAACCGCTACAGATAATACCAATAGAACAGTTGCTAACGTGCGCAGTTATTTTACCAAAGCTGGTGGTTCTTTAGGGAAGACCGGTTCTTTGGATTTTATCTTTAACCGTAAATCCATCTTCCGTTTCCCTGCTACTGAGGAATTGGATGTGGAGGAACTGGAATTGGAATTGATCGATGGTGGTTTAGAGGAATTGTATGTGGAGGCAGATGAAGAAGGAAACGATGTCGTTGTGGTTCAAACTTCTTTTGAAGACTTCGGAAATATGCAACGTCTTTTAGAAGAAAAAGGAATTGAGGTGAGTTCTGCGAAGTTGGAACGTATTGCCCTATCACATACCACATTGACAGAAGAACAGGCTGCAGACGTCTTGAAATTGATCGATAAGATCGAAGAAGATGATGATGTGCAAGCGGTTTACCACAATATGGATTAATCTTATTTATAGGATACTAGGAATGGAGGGTTTATATCCTCCATTTCTTTTAAGCGGTATTTCATCCATGAATCAGTAAGTTTGTATTATGTTAACTTTTACGGAGTTTTTCACGAAAAAGAAGATCGATATTATTGCGCTTCAAAAGTCTAGACCGGATCTGTATCAGGAATTCGATCGGGATTATGCTTTAATGGGTGAAAAAAGCTTTGATCATAGTAAGAAATTCTGGTTCAATAGATTGCGAAAGGAATATCTGCTGGAGGAAATTGAGATTCCAGCGGAGGAGAAAAAAGAGGTTGTTAAGCCTGAGGTTACAAATCCGGTTAAGGTCGAAAGCAAATCTCCAGAAGTTTCTGATTCAGGGAATGCAACAGCAAAACCTGCAGGGTTTAAACCTCGATTCAAAGCTGCAAGTATTAAAAAGCCAGCGGATGTTGAAATACCGAAAAAAGAAGAAACTACAGATTCTGTGAAACCCGAGGCTACCGCTGCAGAAACAGCTGCTCAGGATGAGAAAAAAGCTGCTAAACCTGCTGGATTCAAACCAAGGTTTAAAGCTTCCAATCTTCCTAAGCCAGCGGTTACTGAGACTTCGAAGGAGGGGGAAACTACAGATTCTGTAAAACCTGAGACTACCACTGCAGAAGCTACTCCAGCGGAAGAGAAAAAAGCGGTGAAGCCAGCTGGATTCAAACCAAGGTTTAAAGCTTCCAATCTTCCAAAGCCAGTGGTTACAGAAACTCCCAAAGTAGAAGAAACCACAGGTCCTGTAAAACAGGAAGCACCTGCTGCGGAGGTCTCTGCTGCAGAAACACCTGCTGCGGATGAGAAAAAAGCTGTGAAACCGGCTGGATTCAAGCCAAGATTTAAAGCTTCCAATCTCCCTAAGAAATTGGAGGACAACCCTGAAGAGGGAAAAACCAATAAAACCGAAGACAAAAAAGACAAAGAAGATGATAATTAGGTAGATACCTGATTACACTTAGGAATATTTTTATATTTTTATACCCCAAAGTCAACGAATAATTATGTTAAAAGAAGAAAGGCAAGCCTACATCATACATCAGATCAATATCCATAATAAGGTATTGTCTTCAGATTTAAGTGTTCAATTGAACGTTTCAGAGGATACGATCCGAAGAGATCTGAATGAATTAGCAGAGAGCGGGCAAGTCCTAAAAGTTTATGGCGGTGCCCTTTCGAGGTCTTTCCAATATCCTTTTCAAGAAGGAAACGTATATGCAAAAGAGGCAAAAAAAGAGATTGCTTCTAAGGCCATAACCTTGATCAAGAGCGGGATGACCGTGCTTGTGGGGGGAGGAACCAGCATGATTGAGTTGGCCCGATTAGTACCCAAAGATGTGCAATGTACCTTTTTTACCATAAGTCCTTTGGTCGCTTTGGAATTGGCAGAAAAAGAGAATATTGAGGTGATTTTGTTGGGTGGGAAATTATCAAGGAATACGAATGTGGTAACAGGTTCTCAGGTGATCAACGAGCTATCGGAGATCAAGGTGGATCTATGTTTATTGGGAACAAATAGTCTTTCTGTAGAGGAAGGGATCACTGATTCGGATTGGGAAGTAGTACAGATCAAGAAGGCGATGATCAAGTGTTCCAAAAAACTTGGTGTGCTGAGTATTGTGGAGAAATTGAATTCGAACCAGAAGATGCGGGTGTGTCCTTTAAAGGATATTAATTACTTGATTACGGATCTTGATCCGAAACACCCGAGTTTGAAGGATTTTAGTAATCAGATAACGGTTATTTAGGAAGGCTGGTTTTTCGGAAGGTTGGGTAGGAAGATTGCTTCGTCGTACCTCCTCGCAATGACGCGGGAGCACTTATTTATCAGACATTTTTTTACGAATGGCTCTTTCAACGAGCCATTTGTTGCTTTCGATAAATAGGTTATGCCAAATCATGTTATAATCCACCTTACGGTTAAAAACACTACGTTTAAGGTGTTTTAAAATTCCTTTCGGAGAATAGCTCATTAAACCATTAAAAGGTTTTGCATAATATCCAAGGTGATGCTTATCCCATTCCTGCACAGCAAAGCGGTCTACCAATTCCAGGTAATCATTGCCTTCCAATTTCTCCTGAAGATCCCCCAATAGTTCCTTTGAAGCAGCTTCTGAAAGCAGATCCAATTGAGCTCCTTTCTTTTCAACCACATGCATCTGAAAGCCGGATAGATTCTTTCCCTCAAATTGCAACTCTAATAATCCCCCGGTATTCCACTGCGGATGGTTTGATGGATAATCAAAATAAAAGTTACCCAAGCTGTAACAGATGAGTTTCCCTTTATAGGTTTCTATTCCTTGAAGCACATGGGGATGATGTCCCACAACCACATCAGCGCCAGCTTCAATCAATTCTTGATAACGCGTTTTCCATTCGGGGATGGGAACATCCAACAATTCCACACCAGCATGCACCTGGACGATCAGGACATCAACCTTTTCTTTACAGCGTCTTAATTTTTCATCAATACCATCGGCATTCACCCAAGCATGACCGAAGGATCTATCTCCGTTCAATGCCCCATATCCATTCTCCCCAAAAGCCATAAAAGCGAACTTCACCCCTTCCAGCTCCCGAACAACAGGCTCTAATGCTTCCCGTTCATCTCCAACTCCAACCACATCGTCCTTTTTAAATAAGGAAATGGTCTTTTTTAAAGCTTCCTTCCCATAATCGTTGATATGGTTATTGGCCAAAGAAAATAGATTAAAGCCTTCCTTATACAACCAATTGACCGACTCTGTATTCTGACAAACATGCGGTCCGGTTTTGGCAATAGCCTTCCCATAGCCCGCAACTGGAGCTTCAAAATTGCAGGACAAAACAGCGGCCGAAGCCAATAACTGCTGTAAGGCAGCCGAAAATTCGGGTTTACTGTTCATCACCACATCCCCAGCAAAAAGAAGTTTATGTTGTTTAGGCATTTTTGTCTCTCTTTTTTAATAGAATCTCGATCGGTTTTATGGTAATATAAGCAAAATAAGCTTCCAACAGTTCATTCTTTGCCCCCAATAATTTAAGGACACCCTTAACCTTAGGGGTATGCATTAAGGTCTGGAAAACCCTTTCCTTCTTGCCAATATGCTGAATCTTACTATTTATCCATTCCAGGTAAGCTGGTTTTAGGTGTTCCTTTAACAGGTCCACATCCAAAGGTGCCAGGTTCTCATGCAACAAGGAATAGTAATTCAACGAATTCTGATAGGTATATTTATGTTTCTCTTCTTCAAAAAGCAGGTTGTTTTTGCGGAAGAAATCCCTTTGCCAATTTCTGTTCTCTTTTCTTTCCTTCGGTAGGTTCAACATCGCTAGGGCGATCTCTTCCTCCACGAAAGGTGAATATCCAGGAAAGCCCATTTTAGAAGGCACCGAGATCAGGTATTGCAACAACATCATCTTGGTTCGCATGGCGGTAATGATCCGGAAATCAGGATCTTTCAGATGTTCCTTCTGCTTATCAAAAACAGGCTCCACAATGGATAGGTAATCTACGTCCATCGCCAACTTGGAATTGGCACTCATGCCGTGGGTATAGCCTAAGGTTCTATATTCCTGAGCGGAATGGATCATCGGTACATGTACCGCTCCGGCCCAGGCATCGCCGATAATCCCACTTAATAAGTGAAGTTTTTTGAAATTCTCCTTTTCCTTGATTTTTTGGTAGAACTCCATATGGTAAGTTCCCGATGCACCAACAGTAGGACCAAATTGGTCATACCACTGCTCCATGTACACATTGAAAATGCCCAAAGGAATTCTGGACCATTGTGTGCCCAAGCGTTCGGACAATAATCCCGCATAGACCGATTCCCGAGAAAGCCCTTGATTAAAGGAGGTTCCGTAAGTATAGGCATGGATACGAGATTTATCATCGATCAGCACATTCATTAGTCGGGAGTCAAAGCCTCCACTGGTCGGTATCAGAATATCTTCCTCAAAACCAGAAGCCCAGCTGTTCAACGATTGATGCAACTTCGCAAACACATCTTCTTCTTGACTTTTTTTACCGATCAATTGGATGGTGGAATCGGATTCTTCCCTAACCTCCAATTTACCATCATTCAACAGCAGGGTCTGATTCGGCAATAAAAAACGAACATATTTAACCGGAGTATGCCCAAATACACTGTATCCGAAATCGAGATAGGCCGCCAATCCTTCTGGATCGATTTCCAAATTGGTATAATCAATTACCTCATTGATGTCCTGGCTGAATTTTCCAGTTTTCTCATGGTAAAATACCGTTTCGTAACCAACCCAATTTCCTTTTGCAACTTCCATTAAACTTTTTTAGATATTTTTTTTTTTGCCAAATCCAGCACCTCCATCCAAATCTGGTTTTTGATAAAATGGTTGATGCCGATGTAAATCAAAGCGAATATAAGGGTTTGTACCACCAATAGGAACAAGTTATTGCTAATCCAACCGAAATATAGCGGCAAATAAGCAATGACCGCAGCGAGCAAGCTAATCAGAAAAGAAGAAAAAAGGTCTTTTGCTTGGGCAAAGATGGTGTATCCATATACTTTTACACTCATGCTGGCGGCAATGATATAACACAGGATTCGAATAGCCAATTGACCAAAAACAACCGCTAATAGGCCATGCTGGTAGGTGAAAAAGAAAATCCCCACTGCAGATCCAACCTTGATAACTTCCAGCATCAAGGCGAATTTCGACTTCCCCTTGATGTTCAGAAAATTCACATTCATATCCGTCAGGGAAATGAATAAGCCTGCAAAACAGAGCCATTGAAAAAGAGGGATGGCATCATTCCATTTCTCTTTTAGGAGCGTCTGAAATGCCGGTTCAGCAACACAAATAGCCAGAAAACTTACCGGAAAAAGTAAAAACGCAAGTGAAGACATGGTTTTCCGGCAGGCATTCAAAAAGCGTGGGAAATCATCCTGTAGCGGAGTCAAGGTAGACAAGGTAGTCCCTTGGACGACGGAAGAAATCAACAAATTAGGCGATTCTCCCAATTTATTTGCCATACCATAAATACCCACATCCTCGGTGGTATAATTCATTTTCAATAAATTATTGTACAAGGGGCTCAGGAGTTTCCCTAACAGGTTGGAGATCATGAAGGAGATGGAAAATCCCCAATGCGTCCGCATGGACTCCTTACTGAACGATAAATCCAGCTTCCAATTTCCCCATACCCATAACAGGACGGAGCGGAAGAAGGCATACAATACGGCTTGCAATAAAAGCCCCCAAAAGCCCAACCCTATCCAGGCCAAAAACACGACCACGATGGCAGAGCCCAATACCGCAATAAAGTTTACCCTGGCCGTCAGGTTGAACTGAAAGCTCTTGAGCATCTTTACATATTGGACAATCCCAAAGGCTTGGACCAAAATCTGCAGGAATAAAACCCGGGCATATAAACTGAGGTTATTGATCTGATAGAACTCTTCCAGATAAGGTGCAGCAATAAAAAGGATCAGATAAATAGCACCACTAACCAGCAGGTTGAAGACAAACATGGTGGAATAGTCGACATCCTTTACCACCTTTGAGCGCACGAGCGATGTCGCTAGGCCCGAATCCACCAAGGAAGTAGCAATGGTGGTAAAGATAGCCAGGACATAAATGACCCCAAAATCATCAGGAGCGAAGATTCTTGCCAGCACAATGGTGGTCAGATTGGTTATGACCTGATAGCCAAACCGATCTATGGCATTCCAAAAAAGCCCCTTAATGGTTATGTTTTTTGCGTTTTCGCTCATGAAATGGTATAATCAGCAAATTTAGGAAAGATTCCGACTTTATCTCCATATATTTGATTTTGAATTGATTGATTTTCGAGCATACATGTTAGCACCGATCGCACTTTTTGTTTATAATAGACCCCAACATACGAGAAAAACATTGACAGCTTTAGAGGCCAACCCTTTGGCAGAAGAATCTGACCTGTATATTTTTTCGGATGGCCCCAAATCAGCAAATGATATCGACATGGTGAACCAGGTTCGTTCTTTAATAAGAGAGCCTTGGAAATTCAAACACATCTATATTATCGAACGGGCACAGAATAAAGGTTTGGCCAACAGTATTATCGATGGTGTCAGTCAGGTTATTCAAAAACACGGCAGGATCATTGTCCTCGAGGATGACCTGGAAACTTCGCCATTTGCCCTACAATATTTCAATGATGCGCTGAACAGATATGAAGATGAAGAGCGGGTCATGGAGATATCGGGCTATATGTATCCCGTAGAAAGGCCTAAAAGCCTACAGCAATCTTTCTTTTTTCGGGTAGCCAATAGCTGGGGCTGGGCAACCTGGGAAAGAGCATGGAAGCATTTCAACCCAGATATTGAAGAATTGACGAAAGATTTTAAGCGTAAGGATCGCAAGGCTTTCAGCGTGGATGGAACGGAGAATTTTTGGAAACAGGTTCAGCAATTTAAGGCTGGAAAGATCAATTCCTGGGCCATTCGTTGGTATCTATCCATTTTTAATCAGCAGGGATTAGTGTTATATCCTCGTCGATCTTTTATTCAAAATACCGGCACAGATGGTTCTGGCACCCACTCAGATGTTGATCAGGTATATCGTGTGGAACTTTCTACCAAACCTGTGCATCGCTTTCCAAGCGTCATTCAGGAAGATCCAACGGCCTATGCAGCCATCAAACATTTCTTCAAACATCGGAAAGGTACCTTCTTTGAGCGTTTGGCTAGGTTCTTAGAGAAAAAGATTAATGCCTATAAAGCCAAGAAATCGAAAATCTCCTAAATCGATGGATTTAAATTTAGCGAGATAAAAAAATTAAAAATTCGTGAGATCGCTGCGTTTAAAAAACAAGGTCCGTTTTGTTTTTGCTACTAAGGAATATCCCTTGCTCAGCATCAATTGGTAAACCTCTGACTTATTCAATTCTGGAATAGAGAGCTCTTCTTCCACCAACACGAAAACCGGTTTATATTTCTCCCAATTATTGGATTTAAGGACAATC
Source organism: Sphingobacterium tenebrionis (assembly GCF_037126265.1). NCBI lineage: Bacteria > Pseudomonadati > Bacteroidota > Sphingobacteriia > Sphingobacteriales > Sphingobacteriaceae > Sphingobacterium > Sphingobacterium tenebrionis. The sequence continues at coordinate 52,036 of NZ_JAYLLN010000014.1, read as the reverse complement.
AGGTCAAATCCTTCCGCGTCTACTGAAAGAAAATCGATCTGTTTTCCAGGAGCCAAATATTTATCCAGCACATCCGACAAAGGCAAGGTAGGAACTGGAATGGTCTTTAAGAGGTGATATTTGGCGTGCAAACCATCCCTACTTTCCGAAACTTCTTGGGAGAACCCATTCAATGCAGGTTCGTTGAAACAGTAATAGGTCAATTCCTGAGGGCTTTCGCTGATGCCGATATTCAGATTCACATCCTTGGGTCTGAACCATTTAAACCAACGCATGGCATCAGGTGAGGGTTCAATATTGATTCCGCGCCATCCTTTTTTATAGAAATAATTGGTATTGGAAAATCGGTAAGGGTGGTGGGCACCCACGTCTACATAAACACCTTTATATCCTTTTTTAGCTTCGTAAAATCCACGAATAACCATATCCTCCCCTTCTTGGGAAAAAGATCGTGCATGGAAAAATTTATGGATAGGAAAGTATTTTAGAATGGTTTGTTTAAGTGTTGACATATTTTCTTGGAGACCTGGAATAACTATGACCTAAATTTATAAATGGATTAAAATCTCGCTTTAAATTAGCATTTATATTTAATTAATCAATGCTCTCCGTTTTTATATTGGTCCTTTATGTTTTAAAATGTGCTTACATTTGATGTCGGAATGGTCACATCATAACGATTATTATCCATTTTCTTAGCGAGATTCAGGACTTCATGGTTCAATATATGTTTGATTTTGGGTTAGAATCGTTGTTTAAGTATGCTTAAAGCAAGGTTAAAACATTGAAAAGTATGCAAAGCATAGGTTTTACATACTTTAACATTACTTTCAGTATGGTTTAGCAGCGAAGCCAACTTGTTAGATAATATTTATTTCCACTTAATTCCCTATTTTTGTGCCGTTGCAATACAATCCATCATGACATTCGCAAAACCCAAAATATCCATCATTACCATAGTGTACAATAATGTACGTGATATTAGGTATACCTTGGAATCAGTTGCCCAGCAGACCTATCCCAATATAGAATACCTTGTCATCGATGGAAATTCCAATGATGGAACCTTGGATGTCATCCAGGAATACAAAGACCATATCACCGTTCTTGTTTCCGAAAAGGATAAAGGTATCTACGATGCCATGAACAAGGGATTACGCTTGGCAACAGGCGATTATGTACTCTTCCTGAATTCTGGGGATGAACTTTATGCCCCTGACACCTTGGAAAAGGTTTTTAATTCCGGAGAAGATGCAGATATCTATTACGGCGAGACCAAATTGGTCAATGAAGATCGGGAGATCCTGGGCGATCGTCGACACAAATGCCCAGATACCTTTGATTGGAAGTCCTTCAAATACGGGATGAATGTATGCCATCAGGCGATCTATGTCAAAAGGGAAATTGCAGAACCGTATGACATGCAATATAAACTCAGCTCGGATATCGACTGGGTGATCCGTGCAGCTAAAAAAGCGAAGAAAACGGTCAATGTGAAAGACTATGTGGCCAAATACTTGGTCGGAGGCATGTCGCAACAAAGGCATAAACAAAGCTTAAAAGAACGTTACGAAATCTTCAAAAAATATTATGGCACGATTCCAAATCTCATCAACCATGGAATCATTGCCCTACGTCTATTAAAACACCGATTGACCCATGGCAAAACAAGAGACTAATTTCATGGATCCGAATATCTTGGTGGAATTGGCCAACATGAAGATGCCTTTCGGAAAATATCAGGGTTATCTTCTTTGCCGATTACCAGAGCCATACCTCGTATGGTTCAAAAAAAACGGCTTTCCGGCGGGTAAATTGGGCGTTTTATTGGAAACCCTGTACGAGATCAAACTGAATGGACTGGAGTATTTATTGACCCCCTTGATCAAAAAGTGATCGCCGTCAATTTTTATTTTTTCATTTTCCTTATCTTTGCATAAAATTTAAAAACATTAAACGCCGTTTGCAGCGGTATCAATGAATATATGGCACAATATCAAACATTGCTGTACTATTGCTACAGCCCTATCGAAAACGCGGAACAATTCGCGGATAATCATTTAGCATTTTGTAAATCCCTAGGTCTTGTCGGCCGTATCATCGTCGCAGATGAAGGTTTGAACGGTACAGTATCCGGTACTCCTGAGGCTTGTAAAGCCTATATGGAAGCGGTACATGCCGATCCTCGCTTTGCCAAGACTGAATTTAAGATCGATAATGTCGATGAACTTTCCTTTATCAAGATGCATTGTCGTTACAAAGAGGAGATTGTCCACTCCGGACTTCGCGACCCGAAAATCATCGACCCCAATAAACAAACTGGTAAGCATTTGGAGCCTCAGGAATTCATGCAGATGAAAGATGAGGAGGATGTGGTCATCCTGGATGTTCGTTCAAATTACGAACATAATGTAGGCCGTTTTAAGAATGCAGTTACGTTAGATATCGATAATTTTCGCGAATTCCCTGAAAAAGTGAAGGAACTGGAGCATCTGAAAGGTAAAAAGATCCTGACCTATTGTACAGGGGGTATCAAATGTGAGAAAGCTTCTGCATTATTATTGAAAGAAGGTTTTGAAGATGTTTACCAATTGCATGGCGGTATTATCAAATATGGTAAAGAAGCTGGTGGAAAGGATTTTGAAGGCGAATGCTACGTATTTGACAACCGGGTTACCGTACCTGTCAATTCGGTGAACCCATCCATCGTCTCAACCTGTAAGAATTGTGGAACGGTTACCGCAAAAATGATCAATTGCGCAAACCCTGTTTGCAATGAGCACTTCACCCAATGTGATGAATGTGGTTGGAAATTGGATGGCTGTTGTTCAGATGCCTGTAAAGAGAGCCCGAATAAACGAGAATACGATGGTACTGGCTATTATGTAAAAATTCCTCAGCCCGTTAACTTGGACAAAATTTCTAAGCGAAAGCACAAAAAATTTATAAAAAATTAAAGTTTTATCAGAAAATTGAAAAAATCCGTTTATCTTCATTATATAAACGGATTTTTTTATTCATCAATAACCAAAATAAAATGGAAAGCAATAGAGTAGACATGTTCTTAATGTCTAACAACAAATTTTTTGAATCCTATCATCTCATGGAGATCCGAGACTTATTGGCCAAAGCGGATGATAGTAAATTGACAAATGTTCAGATTCAACAATATAAAGATCCGACTACTGTCCTTATAGTTTCCCTTTTAGCTGGAACATTTGGTATTGATCGTTTTATGATCGGTGATACGGGATTGGGTATCGCTAAATTATTGACCTGTGGTGGTTTAGGAATATGGACCATCATTGACTGGTTTTTGATTATGGGATCCACTAAATCAAAGAATTTTGAAAAATTAGTAACTGCGTTAAATTACTAATTCATGATAGCGAAGAAGAACAGATTATACCTTATCACAGGTATAATCTGTTTTCTTGGAATAATATGGCTTGGGTTCTTACATTATTTCCATGCAGCGGTTACACTCTGCCCTGTCAAGAACCTAACAGGTTATCCTTGTCCTTCGTGCGGTTCTTCGCGAGCTATTGATGCCTTTTTGCATGGAAACATCTGGGAGGCCATACTGATCAACCCTCTAGGGATCATCTCTTTATTTTTGCTGGCCAGCATTATCTGCTTGATCCTGGTTGATCTGATCACCAAAAGGGATTATTATTTCAGGGTATACAACGCAGCGGAAGAGTTCCTCAAAAAAAACAAGCTTATTTCCGTTTTACTTATTATATTATTGATTGCCAATTGGATATGGAACATCAAGAAGGGATTATAACATTTACACCCCAACAGGTATCAGAAGACGAAAGAGAATATGCTTCCAACAGCTATTTGATGTCTTTATTTGCGCTATTTGCAGGACTGCCTTTACCCATTTTTAATTTATTGGCCACCATCATCTTTGTTGTGGGCAAAAAAAGATCCACCAAATTTGTTCGATGGCATGGGATGCAGGCATTGATATCCCAAATTTTCATCTTCTTTTTCAATACTGTGGGTTTCTGGTGGACCATCTCCGTGATTCTTCATAAAACGGAAATAACCAATTACTATATCGCTTATATCTTTTTGATAGTTATCATCAATATCATTGAAATTGTATCAACCATCTATACCTCCATTCAAACCAGAAAAGGTATTCATGTACGTTGGTTTTTGTTCTCAGACATTACGGATAATATTATTAAACCATGAAAATCTTAACGAAAACCCTCCTACTTCTTGTGGCAATCGCTGGTTCCTACTTTTTACTTGCCCAAATAAATTGGACCGGTATATTCCAGGTCCAAGAAAATGGAAAGAAGATGGAGAAAAAACTAGGATCCATGATCATGAACCATATCTATGATACTTATGAGGTATTGGATGGGGAAGATTCCATCATGACAACACTTGACTCCATCTGCCTGCCTATTTTAAGCAAAAATGATATCGATAGTACCAATTATAGCTTTCATATCATCGTGGATGAGGAAGTGAATGCCTTTGCTCTTCCTGATGACCAGATTTTGGTAACCACCGGTTTAATCGACTTTTTGGATAGTGCAGAATACCTTTCGGGGATTATAGCCCATGAAATCGCGCATTGCGAAAAGAACCACGTGATGAAATCTTTGGTCACCAATTTCGGATTGGACCTACTGCTTTCCAGTACAGGAACCGCAGAAGTGACTAACTTCCTAACCGGACAAGCCTTTTCAAGGAGTTTGGAAAAAGAGGCAGATGAAACGGCAGTGGAATATTTAAATGCCGCAGATATTGATCCTAAGAACTTGTCTAGGGTCATGGAACTCTTCGACATCCATGTGGCTGAGGATATAGATCTGACCTGGATCTCAACCCATCCTGCGCCCGCCGATCGAAAAGCGTATATCCAAAATCGTATAAAACGCTTGAATCCAAAGGCCTCTACTTATCAGCAGGCTTTAGATCCAAGCACTTGGACAAAATTTCAGGATCAGGTTAGGTATTAATTGCCCCATCTCCATTCTCCTGAAATTTGCAAAGGTTCTTTTAGGCCGGCCTTGTTCAGGAAATCCACCAATTCATTGTCTGCTAATTTTTTAGCAGGCAGCTCCTCTGCATTTGCCAATATATAAAGATAGGCTGCGCCGACACGGATGGTCTGCGTCAATCCGGCTTTGTCCACCAAACTAAAATCATCTTTATTAGAGTGGTAATACATTCCTGCATTATTCGGAAGCTTACCTCCTCGGCCGGTTCCCGTTGGGATCCCTCTTAGCATAAAAGGCTGATGATCACTATGCAGACCCACACTTATCGCATTATTGTTTTTAAATGTACTGTCCAAGGCAGCATAATTTTCACCTTGTGCGTTTGAGTAACGGGATCATTTCTTCCCTTGTAGTGGAAAAACCAGTAGGTGCATTGACCATGTCAAAATTCAGCATGTATTTGATCTGATCCAGAGAACCTTCTTTCAGCACGGCATCAACGTAGGCTTTTGCGCCTAATAATCCCTGCTCCTCCCCCATAAACAGGACAAAGTCAATGGATCTCTTGTTGGCTAATGCTAATTTTTTGAATGTCCTGGCAATATCCATTACCGCATAGGAGCCGATTCCATTATCAATTGCTCCGGTTGCCAGATCCCAGCTATCCAAATGTCCACCTATAACAATCTTTTCGTTGGGCAGCTCCGTACCTTTCATACGGACAAGTATATTTCTCGATTGGGTTTCCCCTGCCTTATTCCGCATGTTAATGCTCACCTTAACAACCTTGCTTGCAAGGGCTTCCTTCCATTTCAAACCATCCTCCAATCCAATACAAATGGCCGGAATATTTATTAATTGACCCGTAATCGAAGCTGTACCGGTTAATAACACATTATTTGCAACGCTATTGATGAATATAATCCCTTTTGCACCATATTTTTCGGCCAAAGCTGTTTTCTCTGATCGATGAAGGTTCTTGAGGTCTTTTCCGGAATTAGGGAGAATATGTAAATAGACTAATGCAATTTTACCCTTGATTTTATCACCCACCCGTTGATAATCTGCTTCCAAACCATTCCCTAAATCAATGATTTCTGCGTTTAAATCCACTTTGATCGGAGAATGAGCCAAGGCTACCGCAGCAATAGGATCTCCGTTGAAGGATAAGGAAAGAGATTCCCTAGACCAACTTTCGGATGAAAAAGGTTGATAGGAGACATCCAATCCATAGGATTGAAGAAGTTTGAATGCATATTCCTCCGCTTTTCTTCCATTTTCCGAACCTGTGAGGCGGTGCCCCAAATGTTCGGTACTGTATTTCAACCGGTCGTAAGCTTCAGCATGCTGATTTACTTCCGAAATAATGCGAGAGAAGGTATTATTTAGGTTTTCTTGTGCCTGAGCACTATTTGGGTTTTCCTGTGCTTGAGCCACAAAACCCGAAAGTAGGAGGCAGATTAGGTAAATTCTTTTCATAATGAAATGAAGTTACAAAATCTGCCTTTTAAATGCTTATCCTTTAGTCAATTTCCACTGCACGTAATTGATGTTCTTGTCGTGTGCAAGGTATTTTTTCTCGTAATAGGTTTTGATGGAAAGAACCTCATCCACTAAATCGGAATGGTAGAGATCGGTAGTTTCCTTTAGTTTAGGAAGTTCCTGTAAGGCGATCTGCTCAAGGGTATAGGCATAGAATCCGTCATTATCCGTTTTCAGGTGCATGATTCCACCTGGAACAAGGACATGTTTATAACGCTCCAAGAATTTCGGGTTGGTCAACCTTTTTTTCTCGCGGCTATCCTGCGGTTGAGGGTCTGGAAAAGTAATCCATATTTCCTCAACTTCCGCTTCTGCAAAATGCTCCAGCAAAGTTTCGATCTGTATGCGTAAAAACCCTACGTTGGATATTCCCTCTTCCAAGGCTGTTTTTGCACCTCTCCAAATTCGGTTTCCTTTATAATCGATACCAATAAAATTACGCTCTGGAAATAGTTTCGCTAAGTTTACTGTGTATTCCCCTTTGCCACAGGCCAGTTCAAGAACGATTGGCTTATCGTTTCTAAAGAATTCTTTGGCCCATTTTCCTTTATATGCTTTCCCGGCATCCATTTCCACTACATTCTCGAAGGTGGCAATCTCTGCGAATTTTCTAAGTTTATCCTTACCCATAACTGATAATTAAGTCGCAAAATTAACCTTATATTTGCAGTAAACAAGATATTCAGGTGGAAAAACAAGCGAAAATTTATGTTGCTGGACACCGCGGAATGGTGGGGTCTGCTATTTTGCGCAAATTACAGGAGTTGGGATATGAAAATATCATTACTAGAACATCCGGTGAACTGGACCTCCGTGACCAACAAGCGGTTAAGGAATTCTTTGAACTGGAAAAACCCGATTATGTATTCCTTGCGGCGGCAAAGGTGGGTGGCATCATGGCCAACAATACCTACCGTGCAGATTTCATCTACGAAAATCTAGCCATCCAGAACAATGTGATCCACTTTTCCCATGAAAATGAGGTGAAGAAACTGATGTTCCTGGGCTCGAGCTGTATCTACCCGAAGATGGCTCCGCAGCCGTTGAAAGAAGATTTCTTATTGACCGGACCATTGGAGTATACCAATGAGCCATATGCCATTGCCAAGATTGCAGGAATCAAGATGGTGGAATCCTATCGCTTGCAATATGGCGATAATTATATTTCCGTTATGCCGACCAATCTTTACGGCATCAACGACAATTACCATCCTGAAAATTCGCACGTACTACCTGCGCTGATCAGGAAATTCCATGAAGCCAAAATGAATAATGCGGCTTCTGTGAGCATTTGGGGATCCGGAAAACCTTTACGTGAGTTTATGTATGCGGATGACCTAGCGGATGCCTGTGTATTTTTGATGGAAAATTACGACGAGGAGCAATTTGTCAATATTGGCGTAGGTGAAGATATTTCCATTAAAGATCTCGCGCTGCTGATCAAGGAAGTGGTTGGTTTTGAAGGTGAATTGGAGTTTGATAGCAGCAAACCTGATGGTACGCCAAGGAAACTGATGGATGTTGGAAAATTAAAAGGGTTGGGTTGGTTGCCTAAAACCAGTCTGAAGGAAGGTATTGCTTTAGCTTACGAAGATTTCAAACAGAAAAACCAGGCTTAACAAAAAAAAGAAAAACCAAGGTCGAATGACCTTGGTTTTTTATTTTGCTATCAGGCCTCGCGCCTAATAAGCTTCGCTATCCTTTGGGATACCGTAAATATTATCCTGTACAGACTCCTCCGCCGTAATCATCGGTGGATGTTGTGGAGGAACGGGGTTTATCACCTCGCCCACCGGAGCCTCTACCTTGTTTTTCTTCTTTTTCTTTTTGGGTTTGATCATGTCTGTAATCTTCCCTATCCAGGAGCTTACATTATCTTGATTCACATTTTTTGCTGCAGTTTCCGAAGCTAACAAGACTAACCCTTTTTTGATCCAACCTGCATTCTTAAGTAAGGTCTTGTTCAACACCAATGGAAGGCCTAATTGAAGCGTTTTGGTCAACCAATCGGATTTGTTGCTTTTATTTGTAACCTCTCCGATTCCTTGAACCAATCCCTTGATGGTACTTACTCCAGGAACCCTATTCATCAACATATTGGCGATACGAGCTGGTGTCTCAATTTTATGTTTGAGCAGGGAATATTGATTTTTCAAGAAATCTTCTTGCTCTGTTTTGAGACTCTTCAACCTGGCAATCTCTGCATTTAGATCATCAATGTTGTTGACACTACGTCTTTTATTATTGCTGTCTATGATCATTTTCTATCGGTCCTTCCTGGTTAACATCTTGTTTCACTTCCTCCATATTAGGCTTTACGATGGGCTGTTCCTCCTCATCATCTTCATCGTCCCATTTTGTAAGGATTCTTTTGATGGTTACATTCATAAACTTGGCTTCCAATTTAGGTTCCATAGCTCGGATAATCAATAAGATCACCAAGAAAATACCACCTGTGGATAAGAAGCCTAATGAATAGCTACCCATTAATTCTCCTAAATAAAACCCTAAGGCAAGCGATACAAAGAACACAATCAATAGGGTCAATAAGACCTTACTGGCATCCACGATCAAGGATCCTAAAATCCTGGACATTCTGGAAATAGCTTTGAGTTTCAATAACTCAAATTGTGTTTCTACGTATTCCTTAGATTTATCAAAGGACTCAGAAAATGAAAATTTTTGTTCTTCCATGCAGCAATTCCCCTTTCCGCTTACGCGTGTTCTTCAATCTCTTCGTCGATATACGAATCTGCTTTACCAAGTTTCGTTTTTAATGTAGCTACGATTTTTTCTTTAAAGTCATTCAATTGATCGAATTGTTCTTCTGCGCGCTCTTTGATCGCATCGCCAAGATCGGCCAATGATTCATTGATTTTTTCTCTAGTTTCGCTTCCTTTTTCAGGTGCGAACAAAATTCCCAATACTGCGCCTGCTGCTAATCCAGCTAATAATGCTGTTACAATTTTACCGTTATCGTTCATTTTAGTATGTATTTTAATTTTTTGTAATTTCTTTACCGTTTTATATAGTGTTAACAAAAAATAGACCGAATCGTTTTAATAAATAATATTTTATCGATAATCAATAGTCATTCGGCTACAGCCTGTTCCCACGGTCACTTATAATATAAACATTTATCTCAAATTTTGAGCCCATTTTGTTCTGCAAATAATTTATTTTATCTGCAAATTGAATTATTTTCTTATATGTTGACAAAAACATACAGTAGCGCTGTCTTTGGCATTGGTGCCCGGACTATCACCGTAGAAGCGAACATAACGACCGGAACCCACTATTATATTGTTGGATTGCCAGATATAGCTGTCAGAGAGAGCTTATTACGGATAGAAAGTGCCATATTGTCTATTGGTTTTCACATGCCCAGACGTAAGATCCTGATCAATCTGGCCCCTGCGGATATACGAAAGGAAGGTTCTTCCTATGATCTCAGTATTGCTATTGGAATACTTGCTGCTTCCGAACAGATCCCTACCGATAAACTCGCTACGCATATGATCTTGGGAGAGCTTGCTCTTGACGGCAAAATCCTGCCTATTAAAGGGGTATTACCCATTGTCCTCCAGGCGAAGAAAGATGGTTTTCAAGGAATCATCTTACCCAAACAGAATGCGGAAGAGGCCGCCATTGTAGATGGGATTGCCGTATATCCGGTAGAAGATCTTTCGGATACTTGTTCTTTTCTATTGGGCATCAGGGAGGTTTCCCCGATGAGGATTGATGTGCAGGAAATATTTAATCAGCAGGTGAATGGATACGAGATGGACTTTTCGGATGTCAAAGGACAGGAGAATATCAAAAGAGCGTTGGAAATAGCGGCTGCTGGGGGGCATAATGTGATTTTGATTGGTCCTCCAGGTTCTGGGAAAACTATGTTGGCGAAGCGAATCCCCAGCATACTCCCGCCTTTGTCCATGGAGGAATCTTTGGAAACCACCAAAATACATTCTGTATCTGGCCAATTGGCTGCCACAGAGTCGCTATTGACGATTAGGCCGTTCCGATCTCCTCATCATACCATTTCCGATGTGGCTTTGGTGGGTGGCGGAGCAAATCCACAACCGGGAGAGATTTCCTTGGCGCATAATGGGGTTCTTTTCCTGGATGAGCTGCCTGAATTTAAAAGGTCTGTTCTGGAGGTTATGCGTCAACCTTTGGAATCTCGATCGATTACCATTTCCAGAGCAAAGATCACGGTGGATTATCCGGCCAGTTTTATGTTGATCGCGGCCATGAACCCCTGCCCTTGTGGTTTTTATAACCATCCCAGTAGGAATTGTACCTGTGGATATATTAATGTGCAGAAATATTTGAGCAGGATTTCAGGTCCTTTATTGGATCGAATTGATATACACATTGAAGTGACGCCTGTTGAATTCAATGAATTGACGACGGTTAGAGCAACCGAAAAAAGTGGAAGTATAAGGGAAAGGGTGATTCTTGCTCGGAGGATTCAGGAACAGCGGTTTAAGGATTTGGAGCATATTCATTCGAATGCGCAGATGCGGGTAAGGAATATTCGAGAATATTGTCTGATTGATGAAATCGGGAAAGGTTTGTTGAAAAAGGCAATGGATAAATTGAATCTTTCTGCGAGGGCTTATGATAGGATATTAAAGGTCGCCAGGACTATTGCTGATCTGGATAATTCTGTGGCCATTAAAATCGAGCATTTAGCTGAAGCTATTCAGTATAGGAGTTTGGATCGAGAAAATTGGACGAATTAGGAATAGAATTACTTTGATACTTTTAAATCGTAATCTTTTATAAGCAGCTGAGGAGGAATGTTTAATAATTCACTGAACATTCTAATCATTGTTAGTGATAAAGATTGTTTATAATTTAAGACTTTACTAATAGTTCCTTTATCCCCATATTGCTTTGCTAGATCAGATGGCTTATAGCCAAAATCTTCCATCCTACATTTTATTATTTCGATAGGATCTAATTCCATAAATTTAAAGGTGGATTTTTCATACTCTGAGATAAGATGTACCAAAAGTTGTTTTTCTTTGAAGGCAAGGCTTCCTTTAGGGGCGTACTTTATCTCTTCGTATCTTTTAACTACAATATTATATTCTTCTTCAGTTTCAATTAAAAACCATTGAGGGTATTTTCTCATAATATCTTTAAATTTTAGGATTTAAAATCCCGAAAGTCCTATATAGTCTCTGCATTGATAAGATCATATTCAGAGTGGGTTCCTATAAATCTAATTTCTACAATATGTTCAACATAGTTGACCTCTACAATTAGACGATACTTGTTTCCAACTATTTTGAATCTAGCTCTATTACCTTTTATGAGCTTCGCATTAGGGAAAGATTTTATAATATCATGAGGTTTTTGCCAATTAGCGTCTTTCGCTATAGAAAGCCAACCACTTAATGATCTAGCACAATCCGCATGCTTTTCAGCAAATTTGTGAATTTTTGAAATAAAAATTACATTCATTTCTATGGGTTAGCCTTAATCTCCCCACTCTTGGTTGAGAAATTAATTGTATACAAAATATTCCCAAATTATCTGTTTTTCAGTTGCTCTTTCAGACTACAATACAAGTATACAAAATAGTTGGTAATATACCAACTTAGCAATAGATAAATTTGTGGGAAATAGAACAATCTTAAAACTGCCCAATAAAATGATTGATAATTCCAGGGAACATCAGAATAGTAAGCACCAATCCCGTCAATGCGCCAAATAAATGCGCATCATGATTGATCCCATCATTGGAATTCTTGGAAGCCCATATACAATACACCAAATACAAACCAGCGAATAAAAAAGCCGGAAGCGGAAGGGCAAAAAAGATATAAAGCTTAGTAAGTGGGTTAAATAAAATATAACTGAACAGCACTGCAGAAATAGCTCCAGAAGCGCCTAAACTATGGTAACCATAATTATCCTTATGTCTCATGATCGTAGGAATATCGCTCAGCACCAATGCCACAATGTATAATACCGCAAACATCACATGCCCCAAAACCCCTAATTGTGCAACAAAAATAGCTTCCAGTCCGAAACCGAAATAGTAGAAGGTAATCATGTTAAAGATCAGGTGCATCCAATCTTTATGGATAAGCCCACTGGTAAAGATCAAATAGGCATATTTCTTATCTCTTGAAATACTATATGGATGCAACATCAATTTACCATACCATTGCGGATTTGCAAAAACATAGATGCTCAATCCGATAGTAAGGGCAAAAATAACACTGGCTACAGGTAGATTAAAAAGATAATAAGCTAACATTTAGAAACGGTCTTCGAGTAAAAATAAATAAAGTTCTTTAGGTCCATGGGCACCAAGTACCAAACGCTTTTCGATATCGGCAGTTCGGCTAGGCCCTGTGATGGTACTGATCATGGAAGGCAGGTCTGCTCCATATTTTTGACGAACCACCGCCATTCCGTGCTTCAGGTCCATCACCAATTGAGAGGCTCTTGCAATCACAATATGTACCGGTGGATAAACACTCAATCGGCGTCCCGATTCATTGGCATTGCTCAGCATGATGCTTCCATTACGGGCGATCAGGGCTTCACAACCCGTAATACTGGCCTCCACCTCCTCGAAATTCACTTGCGTGCTTCGATAAGGGAAACCATATTGATCCAACAGCTGTTGAACAGTCTTTTCCCAAACATATAGCTTGGAAATTTCCAGCTTCTCCACCAAAATGATCAGGTTTTCGATCAGATTGATCTCTCCATCACAATACACAAACTTTCCCGATACCTGCGTGAATTCACGGGCAAAAGTGACGTCCAACGGTTCTTCTTCATCCTTATACAGCGGGGTCTCCTCAAACATAGGATGAGGGTTCTCCTTCTTCTGAAGAAGTGCCTGACGGATCTTCTTCAACATCTTCTCTTTCGCCGTGGTATTTCGGGTGTTCATGCTATAATATAAAACAAAAAGCTAGCAATAGCTATAAAAAAAACAGACAAGGTTTGGGAAAGCCTTGTCTGTCTATGATTTGATTAAATATTTTCAGAATTTGTATTAGGCTTGTTGTCTGCTGCTTGTTCTGCATCATCCACATCGCCTGTCGGAATCGGAAGATCCGTTTGAGGAACACCGCCACCATCAGCCCCACCATTCACGAATTCATCGTAAGTAGTTTTATTGGCAAATGGACGCTTCCCTAAGATCTCTTCCAGATCTGCTTGGAAAAGGATTTCTTTTTCCAATAATTTCTCTGCGATTCTGATCAATCCCTCTTGTTTCTCCAGCAACAATTGTTTCGTACGCTCGTAAACTTCAGAGATCAATGTTCTCACCTCATCATCGATCAACTCTGCCGTTTGATCGGAATATGGTTTTTGGAATTGGCTATCGCCAGAGCTATCACGGAAAGAGACATTACCCACTTTGTGGTTCATACCGTAAACCGCTGTCATTGCATAAGCCAATTTGGTGATACGCTCTAAGTCGTTCTGTGCACCGGTAGATATTCTTCCAAAAGTAATATCCTCCGCAACACGACCACCCATTGTCATACACATACTGTCAATCAACTGCTCAGTGGTGTATAAGAACTGCTCTTTTGGCAGATATTGGGCATAGCCTAAAGCAGCAACTCCACGTGGAACAATGGAAACTTTAACCAAAGGGTCCGCATGTTCCAGGAACCAACCCGCAATCGCGTGACCTGCCTCGTGGTAAGCCACGATCTTTTTCTCATCCGGAGAGATGATTTTATTCTTTTTCTCCAAACCACCAATTACGCGGTCAATCGCATCTTGGAAATCCTGCATTTCAATTGCTTTCTTGTTCTTACGAGCCGCAATCAAGGCTGCCTCGTTACATACGTTCGCAATCTCTGCACCAGCAAAACCTGGGGTCTGTGCCGATAATTTCTTCGCATCAACCTCTTCCGCCAATTTCAATGGCTTCAAGTGTACATTAAAGATATGTTCACGACCGATCAAATCTGGTTTATCGATCGAAATCTGTCTATCAAAACGTCCTGGACGCAATAAAGCTGAATCCAATACATCTAAGCGGTTGGTAGCCGCCAGGATAATCACCCCAACGTTGGTTCCAAAACCATCCATCTCCACCAATAACTGGTTCAACGTGTTTTCGCGCTCGTCATTTCCGCCCATAATGGAATTCTTTCCACGAGCACGACCGATCGCATCGATCTCATCAATAAAGATGATACATGGCGCTTTTTCTTTTGCTTGCTTGAACAAATCGCGAACACGGGATGCACCAACACCTACGAACATCTCCACGAAGTCAGAACCTGACAAAGAGAAGAAAGGTACCTGTGCTTCGCCTGCAACCGCTTTCGCCAGCAAGGTTTTACCGGTTCCCGGAGGGCCTACTAATAGCGCTCCTTTAGGGATCTTACCCCCTAAATCGGTATATTTCTTCGGGTTCTTCAAGAAATCAACGATTTCCATCACCTCTTGTTTCGCCTCTTCCAATCCAGCAACATCGTTGAAGGTGATGTTGATCTGAGATTCTTTGTCGAAGAGTTGTGCTTTAGATTTACCGATATTAAAAATGGCACCGCCGCCACCTCCTGCTCCACCGTTCATTCTGCGCATCAAGAAAATCCAGATGGCAACAATAATCAACAATGGCAACATGAAAGATACGAACCATCCCGCCCAAGGGTTTGAACGGTCTTCGAAGCTAACTCCAACACGTGGTTGATTAGCCGCTAGGCTATCCTGAGATGCTTTTAATTTATTCTCTAATGCCTCGGCATTTGCTTCCGAAAATACATATTGTGGGCTTTGCGTTTTAGTGAAGTTCAACGAATTGCCTTTTGGTGCAACATCCTTATATTTCTCTTCTCCTAAACGATCTTGCTTAATATATACTTCCACATCCCACAATTCCCCATTTTTATAGGCAATCAATTTATCGACATCACCTGGGATTAGGGATTTCGTTTCAAATTCTTTATAGGTTATCTTTTTAGCTCCCTCGCCACTAAACAAATACTGGAGCCCAAAAAAACCAATAAAAATTGCTATCCAAAGCCATATCATATTAAATTTTGGTGGCATTGGCGTAATCTTCTTACTTGGAACTTTCTTCATTTATTCTCTATACTACGTTTCTATACAATCAATTCTTAAGCGCTCTGATAGCTGCTTGCTTCTGCATCGCCCCAAAGGTCTTCCATCCGATAATGCGAACGTTTTTCCGTTTGGAAAATGTGAACTACTACATCCACAAAGTCCAATAAAATCCATTCCCCATTTCCTTGGCCTTCTTTATGCCATGGATCTTGGTTAAAAGCCTTATAAACTTCGTCTTCTACACTTTTTGCGATAGCATTTACTTGTGCCGTGGAGTCGGCATGGCAGATTACAAAATAATCGGACAATGTCCCATTAACTTCCCGCATATCCAACCGCACTATTTCGTTTCCTTTTTTTTCCTGCATCCCATGAATCACAATGTCTGCAAGCTTTTCTGATAAGGAACCTTTTTTGTTTTTACTCATTAAGAAATATTATACTTTTGATAAATATTTTATTAAAACTCTTTCTTTTTGCAAAATAACACATTTTCGGGAGATTCACTACGCCAAAAGATAATTGTTTTGGAGCAAATTGGCTCAACAAATGATTATTTAAAATCTCAACTGTCAAATTTCAAGCCATTACCAGAATGGACTGCCATAATGGCAAGGCATCAGACCCATGGAAGAGGCCAAAGAGGCAATGTATGGACCGTTCCGCCAAATAAAAACATCACCGTAAGCACCTTGCTCTATCCAAAATTCCTAAGCTTGCAAGATCATTTCCTGTTGAATATGCTGATCAGTTTAGGGATCATCGATTGGTTGAAAAGTCTTCAAATTGATGCAGAAATTAAATGGCCGAACGATATCCTCTTGAACGGAAAAAAAATAGCGGGAATCCTGATCGAGAACAGTAGTACTTCAAAAACGATAAACAATGCCATAATTGGCATAGGCATCAACGTCAATCAACAGGAATTTCCAGCGGAAATCAAAGCAACCGCCAGTTCTATTTTAAAAGAGACCGGAAATGAAATCCACGATCTGGTAAAAGCATGCGAAGAGCTCCTGCAATCCATTCAAAATAAATACGATGCTTTTAAATCGGAGAAAATTACAGAAGAGGAATTATTGAATCATTATAACAAATTACTTTTTCAAAGGGACATTCCAGCTATTTACACGTCTAATGTTATACAATTCGAAGGAATAATCAGAAAAGTGGACAGAAATGGCCTTTTATATATAGAAAGTGCCAGTGAGTTAAAAAGTTACCAGTTCAAAGAAGTCGTATTTCATTTGCAAAAAATTGATTACACTCGAAAAAAAAATAACTAAATATGACAAACTTTGAAACATATTATTCTAACTTTGAATTAAACTATATTAAAAATTAATAGTCAATTACACAAACGGTTTTTTATGAAAAAAATAAATTTATTAATTGCCTTCGTACTATTCGCCATTTCAGGTGCATTTGCGCAGGTATTGAAACCAGTAGAATGGTCGGTTGCTACGAAGAAAATCAACGCTAAGGAAGCGGTTGTTTTTATCAAAGCGAAAGTAGATGAAGGATGGCATATCTACGGGTTAAGTGTTCCTGAAGGAGGCCCAATTGCTACCGAATTCAACATCACTGCAGACAATGGTGCAAAATTAAACGGTAAAGTTGCAGCGAAAGCACCAAAATCTAAGTACGAGGAAACCTTCAAAATGAATGTTCCTTACTACAATGGAGAAGTGATTTTCCAACAAAAAGTTAATTTAGCTAATGGTAAACCTACTAAAGTTAAAGGTACTGCTACCTTCATGGTATGTGACAAAGAACGTTGTCTTCCACCAGATGAGTACGAATTTGCTGTAACAATCAAGTAAAATATTATAAAATATCTTATCTAAAAAGGCAGGGTTCCCTGCCTTTTTCTTAGCTTTGCCGCGATAAACTAACAATTATGTTCAATTTAAAACATATTTTAATTGCCACATGTTGGCTTTTACTTTCATTAACCACACCTCTAGCAGGTTTTTCACAAGATTCTTTAATCAATACAGATGATATCGAGTTCAGTTCGGGGGAAGAACAAACGACATCTGATGACACATTGCTAACTGATGTTGGAGATCTAGAGTTCTCCGATGGTCAGGATACCAGTGCACAAGACACAACTACTACAACTGTTGCCGCTGCTCCATCTGATGCAGATGGGGAAGACACCAGCATGTGGGGGATTTTCATTAAAGGGCTGATCGGTGGATTTATTGCATTCTTAATGCCATGTATCTTCCCAATGGTTCCTTTGACCGTAAGTTTCTTCACCAAAAAATCAGGAAGCACAGCACAAGCTGTTCAACAAGCTTTCCTTTACGGATTATTCATCATCGTAATCTATGTAGCCTTAGGTATGTTGATTACCATCGCTTTCGGTGCCGATGCCCTGAATGTCCTCTCTACAAATGGTATATTCAATTTCCTATTCTTCCTACTCTTGGTGGTATTTGCAGCTTCTTTCTTAGGAGCATTCGAAATTACCCTTCCAAGTTCTTTTGTCAACAAAATTGATGCAAAATCAGACAAAGGTGGATTGATAGGTCTTTTCTTTATGTCCGCAAGTTTAGCGGTAGTATCATTCTCCTGTACAGGACCAATTATTGGTACTTTATTGGTTGATGCGGCTACAAAAGGTGATCGCTTAGGCCCTGCCATTGGTATGTTGGGATTCTCGATCGCATTAGCTATTCCTTTCGTACTATTTGCGATGTTCCCATCCCTGTTGAAATCAATGCCTAAATCAGGGGGTTGGTTAAACAGTGTGAAAGTGGTATTAGGTTTCTTAGAGTTAGCTTTGGCCTTAAAATTCCTTTCGAATGTCGATTTGGCTTACAACTGGCAATTCCTAGACCGTGAGGTATTCCTAGCATTATGGATCGTGATCTTTGGCTTGATGGGTCTATACCTGATCGGAAAAATCAAATTCTCTCATGATAGCGACCTGAAATTCATGTCGGTTCCAAGAACAATCTTGGCCATTATCGTATTCTCCTTTGTGATGTATATGGTACCTGGTATGTGGGGAGCACCGTTGAAATCTATTTCAGCATTCCTTCCTCCGATCGGAACCCAAGATTTTGATATCTCTGCCGGTGGCGGTGGAGGTCATGCAGCTCCTGCAGGTTCAGCCGATGCTTCTAGCCGTAAATATTATAACCATTTCCATCCAAGAACAACCTTGAAAGGAATGGATCCTTATTACGATTATGATGAAGCTTTAGCAGCAGCAAAAGCGCAGAACAAACCGCTTATGGTCGATTTCACAGGTTGGAACTGTGTAAACTGTCGAGAGATGGAAGCTAACGTTTGGTCTGATCCAAGCGTAAAAGCCATGATCAATGAGAAATTTATCCTTGTCGAACTTTATGTAGATGATAGCGCTTTGGAATTGCCAGAATCTGAACAGTATATCTCTAGAATCAATGGTAAAAAAGTAACCAAAGTAAGTAAGAAGAACTCGGAGCTACAGATCGAGCGTTTCAACTCCAATTCACAACCATTATATGCTTTATTGGATAATAATGGTGAATTACTGGTTCCAACCAGTGGAGCGAACATGGATATTGCTAGCTACAAAGCATTCTTGCAATCAGGTTTGGATAAATACAACGCGAAATAAGTTAACATAATCATACTTTTTAAACGTAAGTAAATCGGTATATTTGGCATATGAGTAACATTAAAAACATTGCCGTTTTAACTTCTGGAGGTGATTCTCCAGGTATGAATGCCGGTATCCGTGCAGTTATCCGTTCAGGTATTTACCATGGAATGAACATGTTTGGTATCCGTAGAGGATACGATGGCATGGTTCAGGGAGATATTATTGCGATGGATGCTAAATCTGTAGCCAATATCATCCAACGTGGTGGTACCATCCTGAAAACAGCAAGAAGTGATGAATTCAGAACTGTCGAAGGAAGAAAACAAGCTTACGAAAACCTTAAAAAACATGATATTGATGCCTTAGTGGTTATTGGTGGAGACGGAACCTTTACGGGAGCATCCAAATTCATTGAAGAATTTGATATTCCTATTATTGGTATGCCCGGTACCATCGATAATGACTTGAATGGTACAGACTTTACGATCGGTTATGATACGGCCATCAACACCGTAGTGGATGCTGTAGATAAGATCCGTGATACCGCAGAGTCCCACGACCGCCTATTTGTGGTGGAAGTGATGGGTCGCGACTCCGGTCTGATCGCTTTACGTTCAGGAATCAGTACTGGTGCTGAAGCCGTGCTTATCCCAGAACTGGAAGTGGATTATGATGCCATCATGAAACGCCTGGATAAAACCAGAAAGAACAAATCATCCCGTATCATCATCGTTGCTGAAGGTGATAAAGAAGGTGGATTGGTCGTTGCCGAAAAAATCAAGGCCAACTTCCCTGCTTATGATGTTCGTGTTTCCATTTTGGGACATATCCAACGCGGTGGATCACCAACCTGTATGGACCGTGTGTTAGCTAGCCGTTTGGGTGTTGCCGCGGTAGAAGGACTTCTCGAAGGTCGTAAAGGCGAAATGGCCGGATTGATCTGTGGAAATGTACAATTTACCCCGTTCAACAAAGCCATCAAGCATATTGATAAAATCAATACCAACCTTACTCGGATCGTTGAAATCCTTTCCTTGTAAGGAAAAAAAATACCTGAAATCCCGTTTCCAACAAAGAAACGGGATTTTTTATTTTATACCTTTGTTTAAAATTTTTGGAGATGCAAATAGCTGAACTTTATCAAATCTACCTAGACTATCCAACCATCTGTACGGATACGCGTCAGATCACTAAAGACTGTATATTTTTTGCCCTTAAAGGGGAATCTTTTAATGGGAATACCTTTGCCGAAAAAGCATTGGAGGCCGGGGCTAAATATGTGGTGCTGGATGATCGGGAATATGTTCAGGATGGCCCCGCTTATATCCTAGTAGAGGATGTGTTGAGCAGTTTGCAGGCCTTGGCTACCCATCATCGGAAACAATTGGATATCCCTTTTGTGGGGATTACGGGAACCAATGGTAAAACTACCAGCAAGGAATTGTTATACAGCGTCCTTTCCCAAAAATTCAAGGCTTTTGCTACGAAGGGAAACCTGAACAACCATATCGGTGTTCCTTTGACTATTCTTTCCTTACCAAAGGATCTGGAACTGGCCATTATTGAAATGGGTGCTAATCATCAGGGAGAAATTGAATTTCTATGTCATATCGCGCAGCCAAGCCATGGTTTGATTACCAATGTGGGCAAGGCTCATCTGGAAGGGTTTGGTTCTTTTGAGGGAGTGATGAAGACCAAAGGAGAGCTTTATGATTACCTGAAGGAGCATAATGGGCAGGTTTTTATTCAAGGGGATAATGAGTTTCTGATGAAGATGGCGGAGGATAGGAAGTTGAAAGATATTTTTTATTACGGTTTTTCGGATAAGAATGATGTTCAGGGAGGATTGGTGGTTGCTGATCCTTTATTGACTATTTTTTGGAAAGAGCGGGGGGAGAATGGAACGCATGAGGTGAATACGCATTTAACGGGGGCTTATAATACGGAGAATATGTTGGCTGCTGTTGCTGTTGGATTGCATTTTGGATTAAGTGCGGAGGAGATTAATGCAGGGCTGGAGGGATATGTGCCTCAGAACAATCGTTCACAGATTACAAAGACTGACGGTAATACTATTATTGCAGATTATTATAATGCGAATGCTAGTAGTATGGCGGCGGCAATTGAAAATATTAAGGTGATCAAGGCGGAGAGGAAAGCGGCGATATTAGGTGATATGTTCGAAATGGGGGATCAGAGTGTGGAGGAGCATAGGAAGGTCATTGCAGCAGCTACTGCTGTTGGACTGGATAGGTTGATTTTTGTAGGGAAAGCTTTTTTTGGATTGAGGGATGAGGTTGTTGAGGGCGATAAGGATGTAGAGAACCTGATGGTTGATGAAACAAAAGGGGTTGAATTTTATGAAACAACGGAAGAAGCAAAAGCGGCTTTGGTTAAGGATCCGATAAAGGATTTTATGATTTTGTTGAAAGCCTCTCGCGGGATGGCATTTGAAAGGTTAATGGAAGTTTTGTAGAAATACGGGGTTGCACTTTTAAATTCATTGTGTGGTCGCCTCCGTATTTGCGAGGCTTTAAAACGTCATTGCGAGGAACGAAGCAATCTTTCGACTTTGTCATCCTGAGCGTAGTCTTTGTCATCCTGAGCGTAGTCGAAGGATCTGTACGGTTACTTACGAACAGTTGCTTCGACTTCGCTCAGCATGACATGCGGGAAGATTGCTTCGTCGTACCTCCTCGCAATGACGAATATATCGCAATGACGAGTATAACGTAATGACATATTTATCGCAATGACGAGTATTAGGTTATGCTCATATATGTCGCAATGACAAAGAAACCTACCTCCCCGTCTCCAGGTTCAATTCCTTCTCCTTATTGATCAAATTCAAAATACTAGTATCATTCAAGATCTGCAGCATCGCATTCCTAACCTCAATAAACGTATCCCGAATCCCACAAGCATGCTCTTCCACACATTCCTCACAAGAGCGGTAAAAATTCAAACTCACACAAGGCAACAACGCAATCGGACCATCCACCAAACGCATCACCTGCGATAGATAAATATCCTCCGGCGCCTTGTTCAAGCTATAACCACCTCCAGCGCCCTTCTTGGAATACAAAATCCCCGCATTGCGCATCTCCAATAGTATCTGTTCCAAGAATTTCTTCGGAATACGTTCCTCCTCCGCAATCTTTCCGATCTGCATAGGCTCCTTTCCATAATTCCTTCCCAATACCATTAGGGCTTTGATAGCGTATTTTGTTTTCTTCGATAGCATATTTTTCCTCTACTAGCTTATCCTCAAAAATATGAAAATTTAAGGACTATTTCTGTAAGACCTCCACAATAGGCTGCCCTATAGAACCATTAGGTTCCATCACATGCAATAGCGCACTGATCGTAGGCGCAATATCCGTGATATGCACCATTTTATTCGTCTTGCCCTTATTCACACCCCATCCCATAAAAACCAATGGAATATGCGAATCATAAGGCGTCCAAGTACCATGGGTGGTTCCGGTAGATCTTGGCGTTCCATCATACCATTGCGGTTCCGTAATGATCTGAATAGCTCCACTACGTTTCCTGTTATAGCCATTCACGATCTTCTCGCGCAGCTGAGCCGGAATCATCATATTCTCACCGCCTTCCATATCCACCACAAAAGCTACCCCATCTTCATGACGGAGCATCTTAATGATCGACTTCTTGATCTTCTCCTCATCCAATTTCTGCTTTTCAATCAAGCCATAATTCAAATGAACCTGATAGTTCATCAAACTGGAAACGATCTTATCCAATCCGAATTCAGCCTGCAACTGTTCGTTCAGATTACGCATGATCTGGCGAGAAAAGAAATAGCCCCCATTACCACGCATATCCATAAAATAACGGGAGTTATAGGAAGCTGCATGGTCCGCTGTAAGGAAAAAAGTATAATTCCCCTTGCCAACAGTTTTATCCAAGTAATTGAAGAATTCAGCCAATTCTTGGTCCAAACGAAGGTAGATATCCTCAATCTCCACCGAAGAAAGCGAATAACGATGTCCCACGTAATCCGTAGCCGAAAGACTCACCGCCAGAAAATCTGTAGCTTTTGTCGGATTCTTGCCCAGATTCTCCTGCTTGATCGCTTCTTTGGCAAAATCCAAGGTAAATGTATTTCCGAAAGGAGTAGTTTTGATCAGTTCATAACCCGCATCCTTCATCAGCAACGAAGTTTTACGTGGAAATGTTGGAGTTTCCTCCCCTGCCCATTTACCTTCATACACATTATCATCATCTACACTGTTGTTCTTATAGGTTTCGATCGGATATAAAGTATTCCAATCCTGCTTCAACAACTTCTCCGCCAATTTCTGCTTATTGAAATCCTGCACCCAATTCGGCAGGTTTTGCATGTAATAAGTACTACTGATCCAATCGCCCGAATTTGCTTCAAACCAATAAGCGGCATCAGCAAAGTGACCTGCAGGTAAAATTCCTCCCCTATCCTTGATCGCAATACCGATCACCTTGGATTGAAAATTAGTTGCCAATTTCAACTGATCGGTAACCGTTGAAGCCAAAAGGTTTCTTGGGGATTGTTTTCCCTCCTTCTCCTTGGTCCCAACACCCTCTACCGCATCATCTTGTGTACAATACATCGACGTACCGGTCTGTTGTTCGATCCAGTCATTTCCAGCAATTCCGTGTATGGCAGGAACACTTCCTGTGTAAACGGAACTATGTCCGATAGCCGTAAAAGTAGGCACATAATCGATCAGGGTGTTCTCGCAGGAAAAACCATCACGAAGCAATCTTTTAAAACCATCATTACCATAACGATCTGCGAAACGGTAAAGGTAGTCCCATCGCATTTGGTCTACCATTAAGCCAACAACCAATTTAGGCCTTTCTACTTGTGCTGAAACGACATTGCTGAACAAGGCCAGCAACAAAAGAAAACTAAATTTTTTACGCATCATGTGTGTATTTAATTTATTTAGAAATGAGGTGACGTTTAAGGTAGTCACCTGTATAGGATTGATTGCATGTTATCAGGTCTTCCGGTGTGCCTGCAAATACCAGATTACCCCCCTTCTCACCTCCTTCAGGACCAATATCAATAACCCAATCTGCTGATTTGATCATATCCAGGTTGTGCTCGATCACCAGCACAGAGTTGCCCAGTTCGATCAATGCTGAAAATGCCTTAAGCAATTTGCTGATATCATGGAAATGTAGGCCGGTTGTAGGTTCATCAAAAATAAACAAAGTTTTTTTCTGATTGTTCCCTTTTATTAAAAAAGAGGCCAATTTAATCCTTTGCGCCTCACCTCCAGATAGGGTGCTGGAAGATTGACCCAACTTCACGTAGCCTAAACCTACTTCCTGCAAAGGTTTCAGCTTGTTCAAGATCTTTGGCTGATCAGCGAAGAATTCGATCGCTTCATCCACACTCAGGTCTAGGATATCCGACACCGATTTCCCTTGGTACTGCACATCCAACACGTGTTGTTTAAAGCGCTTACCTTCGCAGGCTTCACAAGGAAGCACAATATCCGCCATAAACTGCATCTCGATCTTCACGGCCCCTTCACCTTGACAGATCTCACATCTCCCTCCTTCTACGTTGAAGGAGAATGCTGATGGTTTTAGCCCGTTGGCCTTAGCCGCCGGAAGACTCGAAAACAAGGCCCTGATTTCATCCCAAGCCTTCACATAGGTAACCGGATTAGAACGTGTCGAACGACCGATAGGATTCTGATCCACCATTTCGACCTGTTCTACCTGATCGATAGCCCCTTCCAGACCATCAAACAAACCCGTCTGATCGCCGGAATAACTACCCACTGCCTTTTGCAGCGCAGGGTATAAGATCCGTTTCACCAAAGAGGTCTTACCCGAACCGGAAACCCCCGAAACGACCGTAAAGACATTCAAGGGGAAATCTACCGTGATTCCTTTCAGGTTATTTTCCCGTGCACCCAGTACACGGATGGATTCGTTCCATTTTCTTCTTTTATCAGGAACAGGGATTTGAAGCTTCTCGCTCAAATACTCCCCTGTCAAACTCTTCTTATCCGTTAATATTTCTTTATAGGTCCCTGCAAACACCAATTCACCCCCGTTGATCCCCGCTTCAGGGCCAATATCGATCAGGTAATCCGCAGCTTCCATCATCTCCTGCTCATGCTCCACCACGATCACGGTATTGCCCGCATCGCGAAGGGATTTCAATACCCCGATCAACCGTTGAGTATCCCGCGGGTGCAATCCGATACTCGGTTCATCCAACACATAAATGGAACCTACAAGGGAACTTCCCAAAGAAGTCGCCAGGTTGATCCGTTGGGATTCCCCTCCTGAAAGACTATTGCTCAGGCGGTTCAAGGTCAGGTAACTTAAGCCCACATCACTCAAGAACTGCAGCCTGTTGTTGATCTCTGCCAATAACCTTTTGGCAATGATGGCATCGTGGTCTGAAAGCTTCAGGGACTGGAACAAGGCCAAAGCCTCATCCAAAGGCATCAATACGATATCGGTGATCGAATGATCGTTTATCTTTACAAAACTCGCATCCTTACGCAAGCGCGTGCCCTTACATTCCGGACAATCCGTTTTTCCACGATAGCGGGAAAGCATTACGCGGTATTGGATTTTATAGGTCTGCTCTTCCAGCTCGGCAAAGAAATCATTCAAGCCGCGGAAATATTTGTTCCCTGTCCATAATACCTCTTGCTGTGCTTTGGTCAGGTCGCTATAGGAACGATGAATTGGAAAATCGAATTTCAGTGCATTTCGAACCAGTTTCTCCAACCACAGCCCCATCTTCTCCCCACGCCAAGGCGCAATCGCACCATCATATACGGAGCGACTTTTATCCGGAATAACCAAATCAGGATCTATTCCAATGATCTTTCCATAACCTTCACATCGTTTACAGGCTCCGTAAGGATTATTGAAACTGAAGAAATTAGGTGTCGGCTCTTCGAAAGTCATTCCATCCAGTTCAAACTTATCCGAAAAGGAGAAGCTTTCCGAGTTTACTTCCACCAAACACTCACCCTTTCCTTCAAAATAGGCTGTTTGGATAGAATCCGCCAAACGGTTGATGGTGTCATCGCTATGATCCAACATAACCCGATCGATCACGATATGGATATCACCCTCTTTAAAAGTTGAATTCGCGACCTCTTTATTCTCCAGTACCGATTCGATCTTCTGAATGCTATCCTGATGTTTGATCCGCACAAAACCCTTCTGCAAAAGCAGCGACAATTCTTCCTTTAACTTCCGTTTATTGGTTGGTATTAAAGGGCTATAAATCGTGATGGTCGAATCGTCCTCATAGGCTAGTAGACGATCCACAATATGGGTCACCGTATCCTTCTTCACCTCTTTGCCCGAAATGGGCGAGTAGGTCTTACCGATACGGGCAAACAATAATTTGAGGTAATCATAGATCTCGGTGGAAGTACCTACCGTCGATCGGGGATTGGAGGAGATTACTTTTTGTTCAATGGCAATTGCCGGAGCAATCCCTTTAATGTAATCCACATCCGGTTTATTCATTCTGCCCATGAACTGACGGGCGTAGGAAGAAAGACTTTCTACGTATCTCCGTTGCCCTTCGGCATATAAGGTATCAAATGCTAATGAGGATTTCCCGGAACCGGACATCCCTGTAATCACCACCAACTGGTTTTTAGGGATATCAACATCAATATTTTTAAGATTATTAACCCGCGCTCCTTTTATCTGAATATGTGTCCTAGGACTATGATTTGCAGTTTTTTGCATAACCATCAAAGGTAGGCAAAAGTCGTGAATTTCCTACCCTTATCGAGGTAATTTCTCCGGCCGGTTCATTCGGTATTTCGTGGCGGTCACCGATTGTAGGAAGGCGGCCAATTGTTGGATTTCCTCTTTTGTGAGGTCAAGTTTCTTCATCAAAGGATCAATGCGTGGATGCATGGGATCGGCCAATTGGGCTTCCGTTTTCGGGTTGTTCATCTGCATGCCGCTATTGTACATGTTCAGCACACCGATCATATTGTCGAACAGGCCATTGTGCATCCAAGGGTCGGTATTCATCACATCACGCAAAGAAGGTGTACGGAATTTGCCTACGTCTTTCGGATCTTTGGTCACGATATAGCGCCCCAGGTCCTCATATTTCCGTTTGTAGTAGGTCAAACCGATATTATGAAAATCCTCATCGGTCATAAACTGTCCATTGTGGCAGTTCATACAACGTGCTTTTGTCCGGAAGAGGTGCAATCCTGCGATCTCATCATCGGTCAAGGCATTATGCTTACCATCCAAGAACTCATCAAAACGGCTCCTTCTGCTGGTCAAGGTACGCTGAAAAGAGGCTAAAGCTTTCATGATCTCTGGCATGGAGAAATCTTCCTCTCCAAAAGCCTCCATGAACAATTGTTTATAAGCAGGAATAGCCTTCAATTTAGGCACTAATTTCGTCAGGTCCATCGCCATCTCATTATGGGCTTCGATCGGGCTTAAGGCCTGTTCTTCCAGGGAATGGGCTCTTCCATCCCAGAACATGGTCTTACGCGCATACACATTTAATAACGAAGGGGTATTTCGCGTGCCGACCAAATGGTCATGACCTACCGGAACGGTAGAATGGTCTGCCCAGGAAGTCTGTGGATTATGGCAGGAGCTACAGGAAATCTGGTTGGAACCTGAAAGGATCGGATCGAAAAAGAGGAACTTGCCTAATTTCACGTCCGGTTTTTCCATCAATGAGAAATAACTGCTATCAAGCTTAGGCAGGGATTTAAATTCCGACCAATTTGCTCCAGAGTCGATCGTTGGTTTTGGCCATTCCGATATAGGTTTGCTATATAACGCACGCAGATCAGACAATCCTTTATCTGATAAAAACGCGGTACTTAAAACTGTCAATCCTATTGCCAAAGCAATGAACATTATCCTCTTCATGCTGTTCTTTTCTGAAAAACCTCCGCAAATTTAAACTAATTCTAAATAATAGACTAATTTTTCTCTTCTTCTAATTTTTTGAGGAGTTTTTCGACCTCTTCTTCCGATGCTGTCAATTTGGCTTTACAGATGGTCAACAAGGCTGTTGCACGGTTAATCTTTACCGTCAATTCATCGACAGCAACATCGCCCGACTCAATCTCCGACACGATCTGTTGAAGCTCTTCATAAGCCTCTTGGTAAGTGTATTTATTTTCCATCTTGTTCTTGTTTTGAAAGTACCTCCGTTATCAATTTCCCATCCTCCAACTGAATGTCCAATCGATCCCCAATCTGCGCCTGATCCAATTTATGCACCGCTTTTCCATTCGATCGCACGATGCTGAACCCTCTTTTCAACACATGGATAGGGTTCAACAAAGCCAACATCCGTTCCATCTGCAATAAGGCCGACTGTTCATCCTTGATGGTTCTTCTGCTCAATTGCGCCAAATGATTTCTGACCTGTTCCATCTTGGTCTTCTCCTGCAGCAGAACGGTCTTCGAATTCCAGGTTATCGAACTGATCAGGTTCGCCAACTTGATGTGTTCATCCTCAAAGGTCTTTCGGGCTGCCCGGATAATCTTTTCGGTTGCCTGATCGACGGGAATAGCAAAGTTGTGAAACTTTTGAAGCAGGAAATCCGCCAGTTCGCTGGGGGTGATCGCATTCTTATAGGCCACCATTTCGCTCACGGTTTCATTGGTGGAATGCCCAATCCCTGTCAGTACCGGAATCGGGAATATCGCAATGGCCTTCGCCAAGAGGTAATTGTTATAGGAAGTCAACCCGACATCCCCACCGCCACCACGGATAATGGCCACCGCATCAAAATGTTCCATGCGTTCCGCGATCACCTCCAATTGTTTGATGATACTCGGGATGGATTTATCCCCCTGCAATAGCGCAGGGAACAAGGTCGTGCTAAAGGTATAGCCCCAAGGATTGCCATGAATGATCTTAAAAAAATCGGATAGCCCTTTACTGGTTTCTACCGATATGATCGCCAATCGTTTGGGCACTATGGGAAAG
Organism: Sphingobacterium tenebrionis; assembly: GCF_037126265.1. Classification (NCBI taxonomy): domain Bacteria; kingdom Pseudomonadati; phylum Bacteroidota; class Sphingobacteriia; order Sphingobacteriales; family Sphingobacteriaceae; genus Sphingobacterium; species Sphingobacterium tenebrionis. Next base: position 22,866 of record NZ_JAYLLN010000014.1, on the reverse strand, counting down.
GGCAAGGACCGATTGGCATCGTAAAGCCCTTCAGCCTTTAACTTTCGGATACTCTCCCTTTTCTCTTTCTCCAGTTCCCCTAAGACAAAGGTGGGGTCGATGTCCACAATCTTTAAAGAAAATCCATATAAAGGATCGTAGGATATGCCCGCTTGAAAAAGCATGGTGATCCCTTCGCGAAGGGGTTCGCCCAAAACCTCCATAAATTGCCTATTGATGCGTTGATAATCCATTTTCCAAAGGATGGACCGCATTTCAGCAACCACCTTGCCATCGGTTTTTTCCAATAGTTCGGGATAGCAATGGCCCGAATGGGTATAATGGTTCAGCTTGTTCATCTCTGCCTTTATCCAATACAGACTTTTATACCGTTCAGCAATCGTTTTCTGGATGCTGCGCGATACTTCCAATAGGGTAAAAACGGTTTTATCAGCTAAGATTTCGGGCATATCTCAAAGATAATCAATTATTCTATGCTCTTAATGCATGTTTGTGCGTTTTATTAGTACATTTACAGTATAAATCCTAAAACAAACATGATCCGAAAGATAAACCTTGCTGTCCTAGGGCTTTTATGTCTATTCCAAGCCGCCAATGCACAATACAAACAGGTATTGGTCAATAAAACTCAGATTATCCATAACAAACAGTCTATCCTACCCTTCAAGAAGTTAGATCAATATCGCATTGCAGTGGTAACCACGGATAATCAAAAATATGCGCCATTTATCCAACAGCTTCAGCGCTATGCGGATGTAACGGTAAGCGATTTTCAGCATTTCGACGAGAATACCAAATATTACAACAGCATCATCGTTGCCGGATCTGCCAGAGATTTTAGGTCAGATTATGCTGCTATGGTCTTACAATCCGCAGTAAACAACAAAAATGTGATCCTCTGCCGATTTGGAACCGACCAGAATTATACCAACATCGGTCTCAATAGCCAGAATCTAAGTCGTTTTGCCAGTTTGGTCTATAGCCCCGAAACAGATGCTGAAGGCCAAGTTAATGCCGCTATGTCTATTTTTGGCGGCTTAGGTGTAACCGAGGGCAAAATCAAAACCACACAGACCCGATTACAATATACCCAGGGCAAACAATCGGGATTGAACATTGCGGAAATGACCCAAAAGATCGATGCCATTGCCAAAGAAGCCATCGAGCAAAAAGGAGCTCCAGGAATGACCGTGATGGCCGTAAAAGACGGACAGGTAATCTTTGAAAAAGCCTATGGCTACCATACCTATGAAAATCAACGGGCCAATTCCATCCATGATATCTACGACCTGGCTTCGATAAGTAAAATCGCCGGCACCACTCCTGTGGTTATGCACCTGCAGGAAAAGAAAATCATTAACCTGGACAGCACCATGGGCCATTACCTTTGGCAGGCCAAGAAAAGCAATAAAGCCAATATCACCCTTCGGACAGTCCTGCTCCATGAAGCCGGATTCACCCCTTTCATCCCTTTCTACAGGAGCCTGAAACCGGGCGATCTTGTCCATAGCCCTGATGAGAACCATCAGGTACAAGTGGCCGATAATGCCTATTTAAAGAATAATTATTACCGGGATGTCATGTGGCCAGAAATGCTAGCATCATCCGTAAAACCGATCGGCAACTATGTCTATTCGGATATCAGCATGTATGTGATGAAAGAGGTTTCGGAGCATGAAACATCCGTTCCCATGCAGGAATATGTACAACAGATCTTGTACCGCCCGATCGGTATGAAAACAGCGGGCTATAACCCAAGGACACGGTTCGCGAAGAACCGCATCGTTCCAACCCAAAATGACACCCTATTCCGTAAAACCCTTTTGGAAGGTTTTGTACATGATGAGGGGGCTGCCATGGCCGGTGGAGTTGCCGGACATGCGGGGCTATTTGCCTCCGCGAATGACCTTGCCATTTATGGACAATTGTTATTGAACCGTGGAAAATACGGTGGTGCAACCTATTTCAAGCCAGAAACCGTAGATCTTTTCACCTCCAAGCAATCGGCCACAAGCCGCCGAGGATTGGGCTTCGACCGTTTTGACCCGAACTCCAAATCTGGTTATCCTTCTAAATTGGCCAATAGTTCCGTCTATGGCCATACCGGTTATACCGGAACCTGTATCTGGATCGATCCGAAGAATCAATTGGTCTATATTTTCCTGTCCAACCGCGTGCATCCACAGGTCTCCACGAAATTATTGGATCTCAATATCCGCTCTCGGATCCAGGATGTGATCTATGAAACCATCAATAAAGCCAAGAAATGAAAACCCTATCATTCAGCCTAATCGCCTGTTGCCTATCCCTGCTTACAGCCAAGGCACAAGACCGTAACCTATCCAAGGATTATAAAAAAATCCATGAAGAGCTTCTGTTGATCGATGGCCATAACGATGTCATCATTGAAAGTATCCTTCCGGGGTTAGATATTGGCAAACGCATCAAATCAGGGCATACCGACCTTCCACGGTTAAAGGAAGGTAGCGTTGATGTGCAGGTATTCGCAGTTTGGTCTGATGATAAGAAATGGAAGAAAAATGCGTTTAAGCATGCCAATGATCAACTGGATGCGTTGGAAAAATTACTCCAAAACAATCCCGATAAAATCGAGTTGGCGAAGAGTTCCGCTGACATCGAACGCATACATCAGGCAGGCAAGATCGTCGCCTTGATCGGTATCGAAGGGGGAAACATGATCGAAGAGAAAATCGAAAACCTTGATAAATTATACGATCGTGGAGCCCGATACCTCACCCTGACCTGGAACTACAATCTCCCTTGGGTAACTGCCGCTGCCGAAGAGGTAAAGACCAAAGGGGATAAAGGAAAAGGATTGAGCGAACATGGAAGGGCCATCATCAAAAGAATGAACGAATTGGGGATGATGGTTGATCTTTCCCACGCGGGCAAGAAAACATTCTATGATGTGATGGAAATCAGTAGCAAACCCGTATTGGTATCCCATAGCAATGCTGCTGCCCTAACACCGCATTACCGCAACCTAGACGATCAACAATTGGCTGCCCTCAAAAAGAATGGTGGCGTCATAGGCGTTAATTTTTATTCGGAATTCCTGGATTCCGGCTATAAAAGCCGAGTGGAAAAAGTATTTAAAAAAAACCATCAAGTAGATCCAGCTAAGAAATTATCCCTAGATAAGATGTATGCCCAGTTAACCAAGAAACAAAGACAGCAGGTGGATGCACCCATGGAAATGGTGCTCAAACATATCGATTATTTGGTTTCCAAGGTAGGCATAGATCATGTAGCGATCGGTTCTGATTTCGATGGCATCAATTCGGCACCCATCGGCTTGGAAGATGTTTCCAAATTTCCCAACCTGACCAAAGCATTATTGGAAAGAGGGTATAATAAGGCCGATATCGCAAAGATTATGGGGTTGAATTTTCTAAGGATCCTAAAGGAAAACGAAAGGAAATAGCTTAATCCTCCAATTGCACCAATTCATCGTAGTTTTTATCCAACTTGTTGACCAATCGGATATAGATCAATCGGAAATAGAATTTCATCAATTTGATGATAAAAAAACCCATGATACTTACGGCAATGATTGTAAATATGGCATAAAGCATCATTTCTCCCGTACTTTTATCAAAAATATGCTTTTCAATAATGAAGGAAATCGATCCAATAGTCAAGGAAATAATAATCAAATAGATATTGAAGGAAATATACTGGTTTACGGTTTTGCGTGAAACTAATATATCGTTCAATAAATCCTTGGTATTATTGGTGTTCTTAATCTTATAATAGGCCTGAAAGAAGGTATAGATAAAATAAAACGTGATCACATAGGAAATAACATTGATCGATTGATCAATGATCTCCAACCAAAGAGGATCCGTATCACGTCCCGTTTCGACATCTGAAAAGAAAAAGAACCAAGCATTAAAAGCGAGTCCTAGAAAAAGCTCTATCACGGAAACGAAGAAAATCCATTTCGCCAGGGATGAGGAGCTTTTATAGAGCATACGACGGATCTCCTCCTTATTTACTTTCGGAAAATCCCCATCCTTATTCCAATGCTGTTTCAGTAAATCTAAGCCATCCATTATACGATTCCTTTTTTAGCCAATATTTCTTTTATTTTTCCTTTGATGCGGTTCATCTTCACCCGGGCATTTACCTCGGAGATACCCAATGTTTCGGAGATCTCTGCGTAATCCTTATCCTCCAGGTACATATAGACCAAGGCCTTGTCGATATCGTTTAATTGTCGGACAGCATCGTAAAGGAATTTCAGTTGCTCTTCCTCTTCCGAATTATATTCTTCATATTTGATATTGGCAAATGATTGGTCCCAATCCACCGTGGTGATTTTATTGCGTTTGGTTCGGTAGAGGGAAATCGCCGTGTTCAGGGAAACCCGGTAAGCCCAAGTCGAAAACTTGGAATCCCCCTTGAACTTCGGATATGACCGCCATAACTGAATGACCATCTCTTGGAAAAGATCTTGGTGCGAAGCCACATCTGAGGCATATAGCCTACAGATCTTGTGGAGAATATTTTGGTTATCCTCCAGCAGCGCCACAAATTCTTGCTCCAGGTTAGTATTCATTTTAGGCTATTTGTCGACAATATAGCCCTTATGTTACAACTTGTAGGTACATTTTTTTAAATTCGCTTAATGGCTAAAACGAAATCAGCATATTTCTGTCAATCCTGTGGTTATGAATCACCGAAATGGCTAGGACAATGTCCATCCTGTAAACAATGGAACAGCTTTGTGGAAGAAGTGGTGGAAAAAAGTTCCTCTCGGGTTCCTGAATGGCGAAGTACCAGTACGGTACCCGGAACCAATAAACGCAGCAACAAAGCGGCAATCATCCATGAAATCGTTTATTCGGAAGAGCAACGGATCTTAAGTCCGGACAAGGAGTTCAACCGCGTCTTGGGGGGTGGGATCGTTCCGGGATCCTTGGTCCTGATCGGCGGGGAACCGGGCATCGGTAAATCAACCCTGATGTTGCAACTTGCCCTTTCCATTCCGCAGGTGAAAACATTATATATCTCCGGGGAGGAAAGTGAACAGCAGATCAAGATGCGGGCGGAACGTCTCTCCCAGAGTTCCAACGCCAACTGTTATATCCTGACGGAAACCTCCATGCAGAACATCTTTAAACAGATCGATCAGGTAGAGCCGAATGTGGTGGTGATAGATTCCATACAGACTTTACATACCGCGCAGATAGAATCTGCCCCGGGTTCTGTATCGCAGGTAAGGGAATGTACCGCGGAGTTATTGCGTTTTGCCAAGGAAACCAATACCCCGGTTTTTATTGTCGGGCATATCACGAAAGATGGCAGTATTGCCGGGCCTAAAGTGCTGGAACATATGGTGGATACGGTGCTTCAGTTTGAAGGCGACCGGCATCATGTGTACCGCATCCTGCGGGCGGTGAAGAATCGTTTTGGTTCTTCCTCGGAATTAGGGATCTATGAGATGCAGGGATCGGGGCTGAGGGAGGTTTCCAATCCTTCGGAGATTATGCTGTCCCAGCGGGAGGAGCCTGTCAGTGGGATCGCTGTAGCGGCCATGCTGGAGGGTATTCGGCCTTTGATGATCGAGGTACAGGCATTGGTGTCGAATTCAGCTTTTGGCACTCCACAACGAAGCTCTACGGGTTTTGATACAAAACGGTTGAATATGTTGTTGGCGGTATTGGAGAAAAGGTTTGGCTTTAGGCTGAGTGCGCAGGATGTATTTTTAAATATTGCAGGAGGGTTAAGGGTGGAAGATCCGGCTATTGATCTGGCGGTGATTGCGGCAATTATTTCCTCCCAGCAGGATATCGCCTTGCCAGCGAATATTACTTTTGCGGGTGAGGTGGGATTATCGGGGGAAATAAGAGCGGTGAATAGGATTGAGCAAAGGATTCAGGAAGCTGAGAAATTGGGCTTTGAGCAGATTTTTATTTCGAAGTATAATAGTAAGGGCTTGGATGTGAAGAAGTATGGGATATTGGTGCGGCCCGTAGCGCAATTGGAAGATATTTTCAGGATATTGTTTGGGTAGTTTTATCCGTCATTGCGAGGCGCTCTACGTCATTGCGAGGAGGTACGACGAAGCAATCTTTAAACTATTCGAAAGATTGCTTCGTCCCTCGCAATGACGGGTAAAGTGTCTCGCAATGACGGGTAAAGAGCTCCGCAATGACGAGAAAGCCTACTTAATAACCTCAGCCAATTTTTCTTCCAAGGCCTTGCCTCTCAAATTCGAAGCAATGATCTTTCCACTAGGATCAACCAAAAAATTAGCAGGTATCCCCTCAATAGCATACAAAGGAACGACCTCCGATTGCCAGAATTTCAAATCCGACACATGCGGCCATTGCTCCAATTTATCCTCATGAATAGCTTTTACCCAATCATCCTTCTTACCCGGACGATCCAAGGAAACGCCAAATACCGTAAAATTCTTATCCTTAAACTTATTGAACGCTGCTACAACATTTGGGTTTTCATGACGGCATGGTCCACACCAGCTCGCCCAGAAATCGATCAATACATATTTTCCTCTCAACGAAGACAATTTGATCACATTTCCAGCTGTATCCGGCAATGCAATTTCCGGAGCCACAGCACCGATCGCTACACCTTTCAATTTCTCAATCTTCGCAGCAATGGCTTTTCCCTTTTCGGTATTCTTCAATGCAGGCGACAATTTCTCATAAGCTGGAATACCTAGGTCATTCACATTCTCTGCAGAGATCAAATCCCCAAGAATATTCAAACTTACATAGCTATTCGGTTTGCTCAAAACAAACTGCTGGCTCAATTCTTTCTGTTTTTCAAACAAAGCCATAGCTTGGTTCTGCAACCCGCCCACAAATTCCTCATTTTCTTGCTGTTCTTTAGGTGCATCCGCATACGTCTTGTTCAATTGTGCAAACTGATCCGTCACTGGTTTCATCGCATTCTTGTAATCCGTGAAATCCTTGTTGATATCATTTCCTGATACCGTCGCTGTGCTCAGTTTATCACCTTTTACATTGATCACGCCTTTTGCCAAATACAAACCACCCACATCAGGATTACTCAATTGACGAATGCCCTTACCTTCTGGCGAAAGTATCAACTGCGCCTGTGTAGGCTGCGATACAACTCCATTGAAGGTAAATGCGCCCTTTACCACATTGGCAGAATCCAAATGATTCTGACCACCATCCGAATACGATAAGAAAACTTTTGCCGGCGCATCGTGGGTACCGATGTTACCTTTTATGGAGTAATCTTCCTGTGCAAAGAGCAAGGAAGGAACTGCAACTAGTGCACTTAGAATTAATTTTTTCATTTTCAAGTATTTAATTTATATCCGATTAAATGTTCTATTACCATCTTCCGCTGGCACCACCGCCACCGAAGCCGCCTCCTCCGAAACCGCCGAAGCCACCGCCTCCGCCGCCTCCAAAGCCGCCGCCACCAAATCCACCTCCGTCATTATCACCACCACGGCCTAAGGAATTCAACAAGGTCCACCAGAACAGGTCTGAAGAACCACGACCGCCCATCACACGTCCGCCACCATTGTTCCCTCCACCTCCGCGTTTGGAAATAATGGATATGATGACAAATACGACGATAATGATGAAAATAATGGGAATACCACCTCCACCTTCTGTAGAATAGGTCTCCTTAGGCTCTGCTTTATACTCCCCTTTTGCATGGGAAATTAACGCATCCACCCCATTATTAATACCTGTATAATAATCGCCCTGTCTGAAGGCTGGTTTTATTTCATTTTCAATAATCCGGTAGGAAATCACATCGGGCACTGCACCCTCAATACCATAACCCGTACGGATCGTTACGGCACGATCGCCCAAGGCTACCAGTAATAGAATACCATTATCGTATTTCTTATTACCTACGCCCCATTTTTTTGCCAAGCGATCGCCATAATCAGCGATATCATAATCCCCGGTCGAATTCATCACCACCACCGCTAACTGGGTGGTTGTACTATCTTCAAAAGCCAATAACTTCTGCTCGAGCGCCTGTTGTTCACTGGCACTCAACGTATTGGTATAATCACTAACCAATCGGTTCGGAACAGCAGGAAAATCCTGCGCCAACGCCGTAAAGTGAATGATTAACCCTACAAATAATCCAAGGAATATCTTGATAGACGTACTCAATAAACGAGTTCTCTTGTCCATAAATTGTTGTTTATCCAAAATAAATATCATTTGGAAGTTCATTGACATCATCATCCCTTCTTGGGAAATAATGTGCCAGCTGCTCCCCTGCCTGTTCAATGCCCGCAATCAGTCCATGCACATAATCCGATTGCCTAAAATATGCCAACATGGATTCTTTTGTGGATTCCCAAAAATCCGCAGGAACTTTATCATTGATCCCCGAGTCGCCGATGATCGCAAACTGATGGTCATCGGTCGCCAAATAGATCAATACCCCATTACGCAATAAGGTCTGGTGCATCTTCAGCTTCTCGAAATACGCTGTTGCCTGCTCATATGCCTCTATGCCATGTAGCTTTCTTTCCACCACCAAACGGATCTCTCCTGATGTACGGTTCTCGGCCAAACTAATGGCCTGAACTACTTTTTCCTGTTCCTCTTGATTAAATATTTCCATGAGCTAAAAAAAGGAAAGATGAATGCGGATGGATTGCTCCACGCATTCATCTTTCTATATTAACAACAATAAAATTCATTAAAATTGAACTGTTGGAGCTTTATCTGATCCTTCAGTTGCTTTAAACGTACCTTTAGCTTTGAATCCAAAAATACCAGCCATCAAATTGTTAGGAAATGAACGAACCGTAGTATTGTACTCCTGAACAGCTTCGTTGTACGCTCTGCGTTCTACGGAAATACGATTCTCTGTTCCTTCCAACTGCGCTTGCAATTCTTGGAAGTTCGCATTCGCCTTCAAGTCTGGGTAAGCTTCCACACTAACCAATAAACGACCCAAAGACTGCGATAATGCATCCTGGGATTGTTGGTAATTTGCGATGGCTTCTTCTGACAAGTTGGATGGGTCAACAGTTACTGAAGTTGCTTTTGCGCGAGCTTCTGTAACAGCTGTCAAAGTGCTCTCTTCGTGGTTGGCAGCTCCTTTTACGGTATTAACCAAATTCGGGATAAGGTCTGCTCTACGTTGGTAAGCATTTTCAACCTGTGCCCATTTTCCTTTAACATTCTCATCCTGGGAAACCATGGTGTTGTAACCACAAGAACTGAAAGAAAGTGCTGTGAATAAACCTACTAAGGCGATTAATAATCTTTTCATGTGTAATGTTTTAACTTGTATTCTTTAAAATTAAGAAATTGTTTTTATAAAAATAACATATCAAACGATATACCAATCCTTGTAAAACGTGAAATTATGGCAGGAAATGGTAACTTTGTAGCGTTTTTGGGATAAAACCCCAACAGAATTATGCAGAAAGAAATTGAAATTGCCTTAGTTCCTGAGGCCATAGACGATGAAAAACGTATTTTAAACGAAGGATCCAAAAAACTTCGTATCCCTGTACAACGTATCCAAGGATTCCATATCCGGAAACGCTCTATTGATGCCCGAGGCAAACAAGTGCTTTTCCGCTTGAGGATCGTTTATTTCATTGATGAACCTGTTTCCCTACCGGATTTCCACAGTAAATTAAAGGACGTCAGCCAAGCTAAACCCGTGATCATCATTGGGGCTGGACCGGCCGGACTTTTTGCGGCCTACCGCTGCTTGGAAAGGGGATTAAAACCCATCGTGATCGAAAGAGGGAAAAAGGTACAGGACCGCCGTCGGGATCTGGCGAAGATCAACCGCGAAGGGATTGTCAATCCTGAATCCAATTATTGTTATGGAGAAGGTGGTGCCGGAACCTATTCGGATGGAAAACTATACACTCGATCGAACAAACGCGGCGATGTGCAACAGGTACTGGGTATTTTTGTGGAGCATGGCGCCACCCCAGATATCATGGTGGATGCCCGTCCGCATATCGGAACCAATAAATTACCGCATATCATTGAAAGCATCCGCGAACGGATCATCGAATTTGGCGGCGAGGTGCTGTTCGACTGCAAGGTGGTCGATATCCTGGAACAATTCGGACAGGTGGAAGGCGTTTTGACGGATGCAGGCGAGCGTATCCTGGCCAAACATGTGGTCGTCGCTACGGGACATTCGGCTCGGGATATCTACGAACTCTTTCGGAAAAAAGGCTGGTTATTGGAAGCCAAACCTTTTGCTTTAGGGGTTCGGATCGAGCATCCGCAGGAAATCATCGATCAGGCGCAATACCATTGTTCCATCAGACCGGAAAACCTACCGCCTGCCTATTACAGCTTGGTGGAACAGGTAGACGGCCGCGGGGTATTTTCCTTCTGCATGTGTCCGGGAGGGATTATTGCTCCCTGTGCAACGGATCATGAAGAGATTGTGGTCAATGGCTGGTCTCCTTCCAAACGGAATAACCCACATGCCAATTCCGGAACCGTGATCCAGATCAATCTGGAGGATGTGAAAAATGCAGATGCTGATCCTTTTGCCTTGTTGGATTTTCAGCGGGAAATCGAGCAGAGGGCGTTTCAGCTGGGTGGTGGGAATCTGGTCGCTCCGGCACAGCGCATGGTGGATTTTGTACAGCAGAAGGTTTCATTGGATCTTCCTATAAATTCTTATAAGCCTGGAACGCGGTCTGTGGATCTGCGGGAGGTACTGCCCGGATTTGTGCATCAGGCATTACGTGGGGCCTTGCCCATTTTCGGAAAGAAAATGAAGGGATATTATACGAATGAGGCTATTTTGGTGGGTGTGGAGTCCAGGACATCATCACCGGTGAGAATCCCGAGGGATAAGGATAGTTTCCAACATCCGCAAGTCGCTGGTTTATATCCATGTGCAGAAGGTGCGGGGTATGCGGGTGGGATTGTATCGGCAGCAATTGATGGGATGAATTGTATTGATGCGATTCAGGATTAAGGAGGATTTGGGTAGATTTTGGAATAAAACGGAGAAGTTTTGAAATAATATGTGGTTGGGGGTTGACAAGAATAAGGTTTTATTGTACTTTTGTGTCACCAAACGCGAAATGTTTAACGTTTAATGCGAAAGTAGCTCAGTTGGTAGAGCACAACCTTGCCAAGGTTGGGGTCGCGAGTTCGAATCTCGTCTTTCGCTCAGAGTTTAAAACTTGAAGCTTTCTGATTTTTCAGAAAGCTTTTTTTTGTGCTTCCTCCGTCATTGCGAGAAGGCACGACGAAGCAATCTTTCGATATACGTCTCCCTTTTGTCATCCTGAGCGTAGTTCTTTGTCATCCTGAGCGTAGTTTTTGTCATCCTGAGCGTAGTCGAAGGATCTTTACGGGTACCAGATGTAGATGCTTCGACTTCGCTCAGCATGACATGGGGAAAGATTGCTTCGTTCCTCGCAATGACGCACCCCCCTTTGCTCCAACCTTGCTCCCCCCTCTGCTCCGACCTGAAACCATACTGAAAGTAATGTGAAAGTATGCTTTTCCTATACCAACCATACTAAAAACCTACTTTAACCCTACTTAAACCCTATTTTAATACCATTTTCAACCCATTTACATAGAAAAACATACAGCTAAAACCTAAAAGCTAATAAATTACTCCTCAGGTTTTTTCAAACCCAAGGACATCAAGGAAGGAGTAAAAAAGGAACAAATCCCCAAACCGATCACCAGCAAACCAGCAATCACAAAAGCATTGGCTACGCCAATATAATCCCCAATATTACCCGCAAAAATCAACCCGATCAAGCTCGGAATAATCGCAAAGCTAAAATACAAGGAAAACACCCGGCCCAACATCTCCGGCGCTACTTCCTCCTGTATCGTCGTCATAAAAGCCGCCGAAAAAATAGACATCGCCATCCCCCCGATCCCTGTTAGTACCACGAAAACAATAAAAAGATTCGGATTTAAAATCCCTGAAAACACAAAAGTCAATCCCAACAAAATATGCATACAATTGATCAGCAGCACTTTCCTCAAATTAATCTTGAAAATACTCAAAATAGATCCCCCGATCAGCATCCCTACTCCCCAGATCACCTCGATCACGCTCATCTCAAATTCCTTCCCTCCAAAGTGATCGATGGTCAACAAAGGAAACATAATAGCCACCGGCATAATCCCTACGGTCGCCATTACCGAATACAGAAACATCCAAGCCAAACCCTTATTCCGATAAATCGCTGCCATGCCCATCTTGAGATCCTTCCATACCTGCCCAATAGAGCCCGAAACCTCTACCTTCAAATGCGGGATACTGATGAACAACAAGCTGCAAATGGCAAACACGGCACCGATCACATCCAGGTACAATACCCTATTGATCGGAAAATTGGCGATCGCCAGGGTTCCCAATGCCGGACCAGCGATGGAACTCACCGATTGCAACATCTGGTTGATACCAGAAACCCGCAGCAATTGGTTTTCCGGAACGATCAAGGGGGCAATGGCCTGCATGGCTGGAGAGTGGAAAGCTGATCCAATAGACCGGCAGACCATCAACAGGTACAACAGGTTCAGTTGCACATGTCCATCCTTAATAACGAGGGTCATCATGATGGTACATATGGCAATAAAGGCATCCGCAAAGATCATGATCTTCTTCCGGTCCCAACGATCGATATATACACCTGCAAAAGGTCCGATCAAGGCCTGCGGAAGCAGGGCCGCGATCGCAGAATAGCCTAATATCTCGGCCGATTTGTATTCCAGGCTCAACCAGATAATGATCGCAAAATTCACCGCCGAACTGCTCAGTAAAGAGACGAATTGCCCGAACCAGATAAATAGATAGGTCTTAAACCATTTTTCCTTTTGCATAAGGTAAATATCAAAAAAAAAGCGTCTAAGCCAAAGACCTAGACGCTTTATTACTAAAACTACACTACTAATTTCTCTCTAAACCCTTTGCTACGCGATCTTCAACAAATGCCCTAACCACTTCGTTAGAGAACCTGGATGTCACATCAAATGCAAAGGCGTGTACCAATAGGATACGAGCGTTCTCTTCACCGATACCTCTTGCACGCAGGTAGAACAATGCTTCATCATCAAACTGCCCCATGGTACATCCATGTGAACATTTTACATCATCTGCAAAAATCTCCAATTGAGGTTTGGTGAAAACAGTCGATTTATCCCCGATCAACATATTGTTGTTCTGTTGGAAAGCATTCGTCTTCTGTGCATCTTCGCGCACAAAGATCTTTCCATTGAAAACCGCTGTCGACTCGTCCTGTGGAATATTCTTATACCATTCATAAGATTCACCATGAGGTTTCATGTGATCCACGATGGTATGGTTGTCTACAAACTGTTTATCCGCCAACAGGTTGATCCCGTATAAATGGGATTCTACCTCCTGCGCATCCATACGAACATTCAGATCGTTACGTACGAAGGCAACACCTGGGAAATTACAGTTGTAGTTATTGTATAGACTATGTTTTGTCTGGTAGATCTCTACGTGGTTGATGTAGCTGCTGGTATCGGATGATAACTGCAGGTAATAATGCTGTAGTTTAGCATTCTCTTCCACAACGATCTCTGTTACTTTATTGTTCAGGTTTTTGGCTGCATCATCCAAGGCAATAAAGCTTTCGATGATCTCCACCTCTGCATTCGGTTCAACAACATAAAGGTTTCTGGTCTGCGCAAAGAAATCCTGCGCACCAGTAGCTACATGAACAATATGGATAGGTTTGGAAACAACCTTGTTTTTTGCTACCGAAAGGTAAACCCCGGAAGTATGTAAGGCCGTGTTCAAAGCCACCATCGCCGAGCCGGTCTTATCGGCATGCTTGGCAAAGTGCTTTTGGAAGTTTTCTTCATCCTGGGCGTCTTCGATCGATTTTACAGTCAATCCGATCTCATCTTCCAAGGAGGAGAATGCCAACACATATTGTCCATTGATCAATACGATCTGATGGGCATCCAAATTCGGGATATCGGCTTTGCTCAAGTCGATATCTGCCACATCCACATCTTCGTTCAATAAGTAAGTCTTATTGACCAAGGGTTGGATGTTGGTATATTTCCAATCTTCATTCTTCACGGTTGGGAAGCCCAATTCCTTGAAACGTGCGAATGCCTCCTGCCTCAAGGATTTTACCTCGGCAGTATCATTACTCGTTTCCAACTCTTGGAATGTTGCTGTCAACTGTTGGAATAAAGAGTTTGCTACTAATGTACTCATGTTATTTGTTGTCAATCCGCTCATTACCTTTCTAATTATAAATTAGGCATCCTGCGCATCTAATTCTTTTAACCAATCGTATCCTTTTTCTTCTAGCTCTAAAGCCAATTCTTTGGTTCCTGTCTTTACGATTCTACCATTGTGCAGTACATGGACAAAATCAGGAACGATATAATCCAACAAGCGTTGGTAGTGGGTGATCACGATAAATGCATTGTCTTTGGAACGCAATTGGTTTACACCATTTGCAACAATACGTAATGCATCGATATCCAATCCGGAATCCGTTTCATCCAAAATGGATAATTTAGGGTTCAACATCGCCAATTGGAAGATCTCGTTACGTTTCTTTTCACCACCTGAGAACCCTTCGTTCAACGAACGGTTTGCCAAGTTTGCGGAAAATTCCACCAACTTCTGCTTCTCTTTTACCGTTTGCAAGAACTCTTTGGCTTCCACTGGAGGAAGGCCTTTATATTCACGAATATCATTAACAGCTGTTCTTAGGAAGTTGATGTTTGATACTCCAGGGATTTCAACCGGATATTGGAAAGCTAAGAAAAGACCTTCGCGAGCGCGATCTTCCGGAGCCAGATCCAATAGATCCTTACCATCCAAGGTTGCTTCACCTTCGGTTACTTCATAGGCATCACGTCCTGCCAATACATTTCCCAATGTACTTTTTCCGGCGCCGTTAGGGCCCATGATCGCATGAACTTCTCCTGCCTTAACTTCTAAATTTAATCCTTTTAAAATTTGTTTGTCTTCAATAGACGCATGCAAATTCTTAATGCTTAACATAATCTCTTTTAAAATCTATCCAACTGATCCTTCTAATGAAATGGCAAGAAGCTTCTGTGCTTCCACTGCGAATTCCATAGGCAATTGATTTAATACTTCTTTTGCATATCCATTCACGATCAAGCCTACGGCTTTCTCCGAATCGATTCCACGTTGGTTCAAGTAGAACACCTGGTCTTCACCAATTTTTGAGGTGGTAGCCTCATGTTCCAATTTCGCCGTTTTGTTTTTACTTTCTATGTAGGGGAAGGTATGTGCACCACAACGATCACCGATCAATAAACTATCACATTGGGTGAAGTTCCTTGAATTATCTGCGTTAGGACCAATTTTTACCAAACCTCTGTAGCTGTTATGGCTGGTTCCGGCAGAGATACCTTTAGAAATGATCTTTGATCGGGTATTCTTGCCCAAATGTACCATCTTGGTTCCTGTATCAGCTACCTGCTTATTGCGGGTCATGGCAACCGAATAAAATTCGCCCACTGAATGGTCACCTTTCAGGATAACTCCTGGGTATTTCCAGGTAATCGCTGATCCGGTTTCCACCTGCGTCCATGAAATCTTGGAATGGTCGCCTTTACAGATACCGCGTTTGGTCACGAAGTTGAAGATACCACCTTTACCGTCCTTATCGCCTGGATACCAGTTCTGAACCGTAGAGTATTTGATCTCAGCATTCTTTTGAGCCACCAATTCGACCACCGCAGCATGCAATTGATTTTCGTCACGCATCGGTGCGGTACATCCCTCTAAATAGGAAACATACGAATCCTCATCCGCAATGATCAATGTACGCTCAAATTGACCGGTATTCTGTGCGTTGATACGGAAATAGGTAGACAATTCCATCGGACAGTGAACGCCTTTTGGAATATACACAAAGGAACCATCGGAAAATACCGCTGAGTTCAATGCCGCATAAATATTATCCGTTTGGGGAACTACTGTTCCTAAATATTCTTTTACTAATTCTGGATGTTCCTGAACCGCCTCACCAAAAGAACAGAAAATAACCCCTTTTTCTTTCAGTTTTTCACGGAAGGTCGTTTTTACCGACACCGAGTCGAATACGGCATCCACCGCAACCACTCCGGCCAATATCTTTTGTTCATCCAATGGGATACCAAGCTTCTCGAAAGTTGCCAATAACTCCGGATCAACCTCATCCATGCTTTCCAATTGCTTTTTTGCCTTTGGTGCTGCATAGTAAGAAATGTCTTGGAAATCTACATCGGGGTTCTCGAAGTTCTGCCAAGTAGGCAGGCTCATGTTCTGAAAATGGCGGAAGGCTTTTAAACGCCATTCCAATAACCACTCCGGTTCATTCTTCTTACTGGAAATCAAACGGACCGTATCTTCATTGAGCCCTTTTGGCGCAATATCCATCTCGATATCCGTTGTAAAACCGTATTTATATTCTTCGAGCTCTAACTCTTTTAATAAATCGTCGTCTTTGCTGCTCATTTCGCTTTCACTTTAATACAGGCAGATGCCTAATGCTTTTGATTTGCAAAGTTACGACATAAAATGCATAAAAAGGGCATGATTGTGTTCCCGCTACACAGTTTTCCACAAAAAAAATGACAAATATCATTTCTCCGCTGTTTTAAGCTATTTAGAATGATTATATTATGACAATAAACTGATTAGCATAGATATTTCCTATAATAATAGATGTTATCTATAACCCCAGGTTATTTTACACGGCTGCAAATTAACCTGTTCATGAATTTGAGAAAAACCAAATAAAATTTTGTACATTTATGGTTCTTTATTTTATTTGTAACCCTATGTCATTTCAGCCAGATAAAACGGACTTAAAGATTCTTAAACTGCTTCAGGAAAACGGAAGGATAACCAATTTGCAGTTGGCCACGAATATTGGCCTCTCTCCTGCCCCCACCTTGGAGCGGGTTAGAAAATTGGAAAATTCAGGATTCATCAAGAGTTACCATGCTTTTGTAGATGAGGAGAAATTAGGATTAGGCATCAAATCCTTCATCCAGGTTTCTTTGGATTTCCATACGCACAATGCCATCCCTGAATTTGTGGAGGCTGTTCGCGCGATTCCGGAAGTGACCGAATGTCATCACGTGACCGGAAACTGCGATTTCATGCTGAAAGTCTATGTAAAGGACATCAAGGCTTACGAAGGGGTTATCATGGAGAAGATTTCCAAAATACCATTTGTGAAGACTTTCCAGACCATGATGATCATGTCGACAAGTAAAAAAGAACCAATTGTTCCTTTGGAGTATTAATTTATCTATGTCTCAGAAAGATTCAGCGATCATATTAACTTGGCCCGATGCTACGATCCGTGGAGATGAAAAATGGATGATGTTTTTCAAGAAGATCGGTATTGTGAAAAACCTGAACTTTAAGGTTGGTCACACGGGAGTGGTATTGGTTAAGCATGAGACCGGTGAACTTTTCTTCTATGATTTCGGCCGATACATCGCCCCTCGCGGTTATGGTCGTGCCAGATCCAAAGATTCCGATCCCTTACTGAAGATTGCTGTTCGAGCAACCTTTAAGGATGGAAAGATCAACAACCTGGAAGAGATAGTCGCGCATTTTGAAACCATAAAACATGCGATGTATGGCGAAGGCCGGCTCTTCTTCAGCATTGCGGAAGATATTGATTTCGATATCGCCAAGGCTTATGGGGATGAATGTGTACGGCAAGGAACCTATCCTTATGGTGCTGTAGCGAAAAACAATAATAACTGCTCACGTTTCATCACCCGCATGCTGATGAAATCCAATCCTAAGTACCATTACTGGCACGGGATCAATCTTCCGGAAACCATCAAAGCAAGCCCTATAAGCAATGTTGTTAATGTAAACAAGGATCGAATGGTCTATAGCTATTCGCCAGAAGATGGTTTGAAGCACTTCCGGATGAACCGTTGGCAATCTTTCTTCTTTTTGGTAAAACAATTGGGGGATAATGTCTTCCAAAAGAAAGCCTCTCTATTGCCGAATGATCGGATCATCGGGGCGGTTAAATTCGGGTCGAAACCCATATCGGTTCCAAAATCTGCGAAATATCTCGGTGGTGTAGGCGATGGCGCTTGGTATTTCCTGAATGAACGCCACGATAACCATATCGAAATCAGCCGGTACAACAGTCAGGGCATGCTGGAATATGTTGTTTTGGGAGAAACCCCGGAAATCATTGATTTCAGCGAGGAATGGGATATTGCCTATGATAGCCACCTCCTATTCACCCATGTGGTTCAACAGGGTAAAAAGATCAGAATCGAGCATATTGAAGTGCTTCCAGTAGACTCTTATAAATTTAAGAACCTACAGGAAAAATACGCCTAAACCTGCCAATCAATTGGCTGCTCCCCCTTACTTATCAGAAAATCATTGGCCTTGGAAAAGTGTCTGCAGCCATAAAACCCGCGATAGACCGAGAGTGGTGATGGATGTACAGATGTGAGGATCAAATGTTTGCTGCTATCGATCAGACTGGATTTTTTGATGGCATAACTCCCCCATAAGAGAAAGACCACGTGTTCACAGTTGTAGGAAATCGCTTTAATGATTTCATCGGTGAACATCTCCCAACCTTTTTTCTGATGCGAACCAGCCTCATGTGCCCTTACGGTCAAGGTGGCATTGAACAACAAGACTCCTTGCTCCGCCCATTTCGTTAGATTTCCATGGTTTGGAATCTGGAAACCCTGAATATCCGTGCTCAGTTCGCTGTAGATATTTCTTAGGGAAGGAGGAATCGCCATGCCTTCCGGAACGGAGAAAGAAAGTCCATGTGCTTGCCCATGGTTATGGTAAGGGTCCTGACCGAGGATAACCACCTTTAGTTTGTCCAGAGGAGTCAATTGAAACGCGTGGAACACCAGATCGGTCGGTGGAAATACCTGGAATGTCCCTCTTTCTGCCTGTACAAAGGCGGAAAGTGCCTGCATTTTTTCGGATTGAAATAAGGGCTTGATAATGCTGTCCCAGCTGGGATCAAATCGATCTGACATAAATATGGATATAATTTTACATTATTTTACCGCAAACAAGTTGTATAACACGGTAATTAAACGGATATTTGCAAACTTACAGCATTAAGAATAATTATGTCAAATTTAGTTCGAATTATAATATGTAGTTTGTTGATTGTTGGGACGGTAGCCTTGTTCTGGTTTGGACACTGGGGATGGGGTATATTGGCAATCCTGATTACAATTTTAGCATGGGTAACGGTGTTTTTCAATGAGAAAATGTTGCTTGCGCAGTGGTTTCTTCGTAAGGAACGTATGGATAAAGCAGAGGTTTGGTTAAAGAAGATCAACAACTATGAAACGGAATTGATTTCGGCTCAACATGGTTATTATCATATGCTATTGGGATTGATCGAATCGCAACGTGCGCCGTTACAGTCGGAAAAGTTTTTTAAGAAGGCATTGGCTTTGGGATTGCATATGGATCATAGTGTTGCCTTGACCAAATTAAGTTTGGCGGGGATTGCGATGGCGAAAAGAAATAAACGCGAAGCAGAGAAGCTTTTGGCTGAAGCCAAAAAAGCGGATAAGAATAAGTTGTTGGAAGAGCAGATTAAGTTGATGAAGTCGCAGATGGGGATGATGGATAAACAGCAGTTTAGGTATTCGAGGTAGGTACTTCGTCATTGCGAGGAACGAAGCAATCTTTGGACTAATCGAAAGATTGCTTCGTTCCTCGCAATGACGTATACCTCGCAATGACGCGGGAAGATTGCTTCGTTCCTCGCAATGACGTAGAGCCCTCGTAATGACGGGGATCAAAACCGAATTCTCGCTTCGATAAACTTTCCTTCTTCCTCCAAAGACTCAAAAACCAATTTCATTTCCTTTGCTTTTTTCATCGCTGCACTCAATGGAGAGAACTTAACCGTTATACCCACAGGAACATCCTGCTTCAATAAATAATTCAAATAATTCTGTCTTTGGGAAAGCAGCACCAATACCCTACCCATCTTCACACTATGCAACATATGCGACTTTCCTTCCCCATCAACCAACGTACTTGCAAACACATTCAACCTAAAATCCCTCGGATCCTTTTCATAGGAAATCACAAATAGATCTACCTGCAAGGTATCCCCATTAACCACTTTAGACTTCAGATCAAACTGTATATCATCCACGATATTCACCGTCGTATCCTCTTGCCCAAAAACCAACCTAGGAACAAAAAACAGAAAACCCAACAGGGCAAGTACCATTAATTTTTTCATCATGAAATCTTAACGTAATCGGTCAGCTGATTTGATGAGTTTCTCATCATTCCTGATCCCACGGATCGCAAAACTCAAAAACAGGATCGAGATCGGTAAAATAAAATAACCCACCCCAATATTGCTTACCTTAATATCTTCATTGTTCATATCCCAGATCGAACTTGCAGAAAACCACATTCCAACCGCCAATAAACAGACTAAGATAACCTGCAAAAGGATCAGCTTCAACTGAAGCTTTCTGTCTTTGAAAAAGAAGATAATAAGGATGGGAATCAAGGCAAGTACCACTGTAGCAATCGTTAATAAAAGAAAACTGGACTCCTTGGTCTCCACATTGTTCAAGGAAGAGAAAACTCCTGTAACATAGATGCTTTTTCCAAGCCCAACAGGGTTACTGTACATTAAATAAGGAAATAAGAATAATCCGAAAAGACTGATCCCTGATAGTAACAACCAGATCGATTGTATGCGCTGTATCATAGTATTTTATTGTTTATCCACAAATATAATACAAACAACTTAATTTGTCTTTGGTTTCCCAGAATGTTTAAACGGCAGTTCAATGTTAATGGTTGTTCCTTTTCCCGGTTGGGATTGAACATCCATGGTGCCATGTAGGTAATTGATCCGAGTTTTTACATTCTTCAAGCCGGAACCTTCATTTTCCTCTTTTTCCATCAGATCCACATCAAATCCGGCACCATCATCTTCTACTGTGATCAGGATAGCATGTTCTTCCAAACTGCATTGCACAAGGATGTGTTGAGGATGGCCATGCTTCAACGAATTGTTCAGTAATTCTTGGACTATCCGATAGATATGGGTCTGTTTGTCGTGAGAGAGGCTGTTCAATTCGCCGTAAAGCTGCAGTTCTATCTGGGTATTGCTGTTCTGCAGGCTTTTGCAGAGGTCTTCTAATGAAACCTGCAATCCAAAACGCCGTAGGGCTTCCGGCATGAGGTTCAAAGATATCCTACGCATCTCAGTAATGGCAAAATCCATCTCGTTCAACATCTCATCCACCTTTTCTTCCTGCTTGGATTTGTCCACATCCAGCATTTTATATTTTATGGAGGCTAAAACCGAACCCAAACCGTCGTGGAGATCGCGGGACAAGCGATTTCGTTCCTTTTCTTCCCCCTGCAACATCGCATCCAAAGCCAATAAACGCCTGTTCTTCTGTTGGCTCTTGGAAAGGAAATACAGAATGATCAATATGATCATCAGGATGAGGGCGGCAATGATCCAGGTGTTGCGTATAATCAGATCCGACTTTTCCTTATCCGCTTTCAGCCCATTGATTTCCTTTTCTTTTTCCAGTGTTTTGTATTTTACTTCATAATCCAGGATGGACTCTCGGATTCTACGTTCGAACAAGGTATCCCGCAGTTCAATGTATTTTTTGGACCATTCAAAAGCATTTTTATGTTCGCCCAGCTTTTCATAAATCATGTAATATCGGACAGCCATATTCACACTGTCCTGAAAAAACTGAAAGTCTCTGCCGTTATAGGCCTTTTCACTTAACTGCAGGGAATTTAAGGCGGCTTTATAGTCGCCTTGGTCATATTGGATCAGACTCAATTGAAAATATAGAGAAGAAATCTCCCTGATATCAGTCAATTTCTCCGATTTAAAGGCCGAAATGGCGTTGTTCATAGCCGCTACGGCCGAATCATATTGTTTGGAAAACCTATAATATACAGCTTGGTTATAGTAATAATTGCTGATGGGGATTTCTCCAGCATTTGCTTTAACAAACTTTTCATACTTCGCGAGCGTACTTTTCGCTTCTTTTAACAGTCCCAATGAACATTGGGAAAGAATCAGCATTTTATAGGACTCTTCCAAAATCCAAACATCATAATTGCCCTTCTCCATATGCTGAATGGCCAACAAGAGGTATTTGTTGGCATTGCTGTATTGGATATTGTTCCAAAAATTTAAACCGATCTTGTAATGGACATTTCCGATAAGGACATCATCTTTGGCCTTCAGACTAGCGGGAAGTGCTTCTTTCATCAGCACGTCCATCATTTCAAGTTGTTTATCCTGCCATTGATAAATCGTGGCCATATTGCTCAAGCTTTTTGCCCGGTAATAATACGCCAAGGGATCTTGAAATTGTTGAAGGGCCTTTTCTGCCTCCCGAAATATTCGAATACCTTTTTCAAGGTCATAATCCATATAGAAAGCGCCTTCGTAGACTTTACCGATCGCCAACCACAGATCCGAATTTTTACTGAGTTGCAGCCCTTGTTCTAGATAGGCCTTTGATTGGCTGGAATCTGAATAGGAGTAAAAGAAAGAAAGTTCATAAACTGTCTTGGCCTTCTTCAGGGGATCCTTTTGTAGGCTATAATCCTTTTTTAGACTGTCAATTTCCTTTTGGTATGGAATCAGATCTCCCTGGATGGCGAGCACATCCAAACCCATTAATAGGCACATGATTAGAAAAAGACCGATTTTTTTCAAAGGCATCGTATAAAAAAATGAAGGTGTCTAAAAAGGCACCTTCTTCTGTTTTATAGCTTTCTGGAGCTCCATTATAATTTCATGAGCAATATTAGGCTGCAAGTCGATGTTTTGTACTTTTCAGC